>CAZAUB010000119.1:0-7230 GCA_964488195.1 uncultured Methylobacter sp.
CACAGGAACATCGAGCTTACGTATCAGTTTCTTTACCTCGTCCAGCCGTTTTGTCGTCTCGCGCACAATCAAGGTATTGGTTCTGGCATCGACAACGGCCGATCCACGGGGCGAAAGCAAGCCGAACTTGTCAGTATTTGCCTCTGAGCCGGTTGCCCCTGCCCCTTGACTGCCACTCAGTCCAACTTGATTTACTGTCGCTACCGCCGAAGGAGCAGAACCCGATGACGAAGCCGCTCCAGCAGCACCGGTCACCCCGCAGCTGCCAAAAGCGCCGGTATCAAAACCATTCAACAGATTTCTAAAGTTCTCGGCTTTGGCGTAATTGATTTTAATGTACTCAGTCACCAGCGGATCTAATTGTTCAACGACTTTCTCTGTTTCCTGTTGCTTCTTCTTGTAGTCCTTAATTTTGTCCAATGGCGAAATCAGCGTGACATTGCCGGTCTCATACTTGCCCAGATTCTTGGTCATCATAATAAAATCCAAGGCTTCATCCCAGGGTACATCATCCAGTTTTAAGGTAATCGTGCCTGTCACATCATCGCCGGCGACCACATTCTGTCCGGTAAACTCGGCCAGAATCGCAATAACGCTACGTATTTCAATTTCCTGAAAGTTCAAAGACAACCTGTCGCCAGAGTATTTGGTGCGCGATCTGTCCAGCGCATCTTTCTCTTCATTGCTTAAAGGGCGGAACTCAACAGTCAACAACCCATCCGCTTGAAACACGGAATAATCATAAAGGTCATTTTGCATCGCCACGGTAATAGTAGTTTGCTGGTCAGACGAAACCGTATCAATAAACTTAACCGGCGTTGCAAACTCGGACACATCCAGCCGTTTAGCAAGGCTTTCAGGCAACCGGGTGTTCAAAAAGCTTATGATAACTTTCCCGCCTTGTTCTTTGGAGTTGACGATGGTATTGGGATTAGCCAAAGAAACCAGTATGCGTCCTTCACCTTTATCGCCGCGCTTAAAATCAAATCCGCTGATATCTTGTGCGGGTATTAACGCTGCAACCACCGCATTAGCGGTCTTTGTTGCAACAGGCGCGGCAACGGACGGTGCAGCCTTTGCCACAGCAGGCTTTAATGCCGCAGGCATCGCAGCCTTTGCAGGAGTCAAGGTCAGCAGCACTTTATTGCCAACCACCTTGGTTTCAAACGGTGTTGCCTCAATCAGGTTAACAACGACACGAACCCTACCAGCAGCCTCAACCACATAAACACTGCTTGCTGCTCCCTGATTTATTGGGTACATTTTTTTTGCCAGTACGCTTTTTACACCGGGAAAATCCAGGGCGATACGCGCGGGATTATCCGTCTTAAATATTTTAGGAGCAATGGCAGCCCCCGTCATTTCCATTTCAATCTGCAGCTTATCTCCTGACTGTGTCGCGAAGTCTATGCCTGATAGCGCCAGCTCATCGGCTCTGACAGATGCCATTTGGAATATAAATAAGAATAGACCTAAGACTATGTGCGCAGATAATGATCGCCACGTTTTATCTTGTACCCTGTGGGTATTCACCATAACGCCGCCTTGTTTATTATTCATTTTTGTTATCCTCAATATCACTCTGTCAACGCCATTGAAGCAGGTTGTTCTCGCCATGTTCCCGGTTTATTATCAGGGACTATTTCCATCAATTCAATTTTATCGCTGACTATCCGTATAATTTTTCCGTAATTTTTACCCATATAGTTCCCAACCTTGACACGATAGATTGTGCCGTCACTTGCTTTTACCAATCCCCACAAACTCGACTTCATATCTATAGTGCCCACCATTCTAAGTCCATCCAAAGGAAATGCTTCCAATTCTTCCTTACGCCGGGTGGTATCCGGCTTTATACCGCTGCCCGTTGAAACATCTGCACCCTCAGCCTGTTCAGGCTGCTCCAGCGGCCTAAATGGATCACGCAGACCTTCCGGTTTAAACATAAAAGGCTCAATCACCTTGATTTCAGGCAAGGGTTTAATAGGTTCTTTAGGCCTCGCCTTAACTTCTGAGATATAGCGATTTAGATCTGAAAAATCATCGCCGCAACCCGCCAGTAAAGCCATAACAACCATGCAACTGACGACTGCCAGGGATGGTGGCCGAGACGGCTCCAGGCAGTCTTCGGCATTTCCTCCATCCATGGAGGTCAGAAGTGTCGCAACTGGTCGGGAACCGGTGCGACCCTGCAACCCTGTCCGCGTAACACTGGGCGGCAGTAATTTATTGTATTCCATTACTTTTGCCCCCTTTTCTTTTTAACCACGGTAGTCGCGGTTCCATCAGCACCTTCATTATAGGTCTTTACCGTTGCATTCATTTTCATTTCCCCTTCCTTACCTTCGGGAATAATGTTTACGTCGTGTACGGTAACAATTCGGGGCAACGAGGCTAAACCACTGACAAACAAGCCCAGCTCCTCATATTTTCCAATAACCTCAATATTGATTGGCAGCTCGGAATAGAAGTCTTTACGAACTGGAGCGCCGGGTTTGAATAATCTGAACTCCAGACCGCTGGCCAATCCAGTCTGAGAAATATCAATCAGCAGACTTGCAACTTCTTCTTGTGTAGGCATTTGCCGAATCATATCCTCCAGCTGTGTTTCAATTTGCGCCAATTGCTCTTGATAAACAGGAAGGTTGATTGATTTCTTTTGTTTTGTCTCAAATGACTGCTTTAATTCCAGTTCTGTCTTCTCAAAAGCATCAAGCGCCGCCAACTGGTCAAGCGTGTCATAATAAACACCTGCGCCGAACACCAGGGCACATATCACTGTAATCGTTGCCGCTTTAATAGGTAATGGCCAAGTTCCCGCCTGATTTGGATCCCAATTAATTTCTGACAGATTCATTATTTCCCTCCAGCCGCTACTTGCGCATTTTGATTACCCTGCTTGGCATGCATAGTGAAATCACTTAACTGATCGGGGCCAACTTTGCTCGTCGACTGAATCACATCAAGCGTCGGGGCTTTCAGCCAGGAAGAAGCTTCAATAGCTCTCATGAATGCAGAAACGCGGGCATTGGATTGAGACTTGCCCTTAAAAGTCAGTTCCGCACCCACTTGCGTAAATGCCGCAAGAAAAATCCCGTCAGGTGTGACCTTGGGAAGCTCATCAAACAAATGCACAATCTCCGGACGACTTTCCTGCAGCTTCTGAATCAGTTCTATTTTGGTCAGCAACTTACTTTTCTGCTCCTCAATAGTTTTAATTTGGGCGATTTTTATGTCCAATAAGGCTATTTCATCCTGTATTAGTTTGTTTCTTTGTTCCTGATATGCCTTCATCCCCTCAATATATAGATGAACCCCGGCAAAAATTAGCACTGTAAACAAAACAGCCACGCCAATAGCATTGATAAAATCCTGTTTTTTCTGTGCCCGGAGTTCTTCACGCCAAGGGAGTAAATTGAGCTTTGCCATTAGTCAAAACTCCTCAATGCTAACCCGCACGCAATCATCATTGCCGAAGCATCATTGCTTAATGCCTGGGGTTTTACTTTATTGGATAGAGCCATGTTGATAAAAGGATTGGCTATAACGGTAGGCGCCCCTATGGTTTGTTGAACTAATTTGTCGACGCCTGATATTGATGCACAACCACCCGCCAAAATAATGCCATCGATGCGTCTATTCGCGCTTGATGAAACAAAAAACTGTAGGGATCGCTGAATTTGCTGAACCATTGCTCTCTTAAACGGCTCAAGTACATCAACGGTATAATTGTCTGGCAGTCCGCCCACCTTTTTTGCCAAGCCGGCCTCTTCATAAGTTAATCCGTATCGGTGCTGAATCTCTTCAGTCAACTGCCTACCGCCAAAGCTCTGCTCTCTTGTGTAGACGGTATGGCAATTATATAAAACATTTAAGGCGGTCATGGTAGATCCGATATCCACGATGGCAATTGTTTGGCCTTCTACAGCATCCGGCAATTGATCAATCAACAAGGCGAATGCATTTTCCATCGCAAAGGCTTCAATATCGACAATTTTGGCTATTAAACCCGCCTTTGCCAACACTTCAATACGATCCTCAATAATTTCTTTTCTCGATGCCGCGAGCAGCACATTGACCATTTCAGGGTTATTTTCATTTTCGCCCTGTACTTCAAAATCGAAATTAACCTCATCGAGCGAATAAGGCACATACTGGTCAGCTTCAACCATGATTTGCTCTTCCATTTTATCATCGGTTAATGAAGCAGGCATCGGTATAACTTTGGTCATCACTGAAGACCCTGCAACAGCGACAGATGCTTGCTTTAGCTTTGACCCGGATTGCTTTAAAGCGACTTTTATGGCTTCAGCTATTACTTCAATATTTGCTATATTTTTGTCAATGACAGCGTCTTTCGGCAAAGGTGCTACCGCATAACTCTCAACCCGATAACGAGCGCCGACCTTACTCAACTCGAGTAACTTTATAGCCGCTGAACTGATATCAATACCAAGAACCGCACTCTGTTTCTGACTAAACCAACCCATGAACTAACCCTTGAAAAACTTGATGCCTTATGTGATTGTGTGTGTGATCGACCAGCTGCAATACCCGCCTTTCGGCTACAATCGACCCTCACACAACTTATTTACTGACGAAAGTATAGTAGCCTTTTTTATTTTGATGCTTAAAATGTGCAAATTATTTGTTCGAACTGTTGATTTTATCTGCAGCGTTATCACTACCGTACCGTTTTCCAGGATCACTTGTGGCTAAATTTCTAAAATGGTTCGTTATTTTTTTTATGACCATAATCTTGGCCGCAGCCATTTCCGGCTATTTTCTATACAACAAACTTTCAGCCGACCTGCCTAATATTAATACCCTGCATAATGTTCAATACCAGACGCCTTTAAGTATTTACAGTAAAGATAATCTGCTGATTGCTCAATTCGGCGAGAAGAAACGTGCGCCGGTTACTATAGAAGAAGTCCCCCAGCAACTTATTAATGCCTTTATTGCTGCAGAAGATGACAATTTTTATGAGCACCCCGGCGTCGACTTTAAAGGCCTGCTTCGGGCCGGTCTGCAACTCGCCTTAACGGGCAAGAAAAAACAGGGCGGCAGCACTATCACCATGCAGGTTACCCGTAACTTCCTACTTAGCAATGAAAAAACGTATACCCGCAAGATAAAGGAAATCATGCTCGCGTTAAAAATAGAACACGAGTACCCAAAAAACAAAATCCTGGAGCTTTATTTAAACCAGATTTTCATGGGGCACCGAGCCTATGGCATTGCCGCAGCCGCTCAAGTCTATTACGGCAAATCCTTAACTGAGCTGAGCTTGGCCGAACACGCGATGATTGCCGGCTTGCCTAAAGCGCCATCGCTATACAACCCCATCACCAATCAGGCACGAGCCATTGAAAGGCGCAATTATGTCTTGCACCGCATGCTTGAGCTTAATCACATCTCTCAGCAGGACTATGAAAACACATCGCGGCAACCTTCTACCGCAAAGCTGCAATCGGTCACACCTGAGATTTCAGCACTGTATTTAGCCGAAATGGTGCGACAAAAAATTTTCGAGCTTTATGGCGAACAAGCCTATACATCCGGATTCAAGGTCTACACTACAATAAACGGGGCGCTGCAAATAACGGCAAACCAAGCGCTTGCCGATACCTTGCACGCCTATGATGAACGCCACGGATACCGTAATTGTAGGGGCGACTTTAGTCGCCCAATGTGTCAAAGGGCGACTGAAGTCGCCCCTACAGTCATCGGCGACACTTTGCCCGCCACTGTTCTGCGCGTAAAAAATAATCTCGCAACGGCCAGCCTTCAAGACAAGACCCTCATTGAAATACCGTGGGAAAACATGAAATGGGCCGGCAGCACTATAGGAAACCTACTAAAAACCGGTGATATTATCCGTGTTCGTCAACTGCCGAATAACACCTGGGCTTTAACGCAAATACCCGAAGCAGAAGGCGCATTTGTTTCATTAGATCCTGCCAATGGCGCCATTTTAGCGATAACCGGAGGTTTCGATTTTTTCCGCAACACATACAATCGCGCAACCCAATCAAAAAGACAACCGGGATCGGGCTTTAAACCCATCATTTACACCACGGCTCTGGAACAAGGCTACACCGCCGCCAGCCTTATTAACGATGCCCCGATCGTCATCGACAATCCAGGACAGGAAAACGAGTGGCGGCCAGAAAATTACAACAAGAAATTCAACGGCCCAACCAGCATCAGATCGGCTATAACCCACTCAAGAAACATTATCTCCATACGCTTGTTGAAAGAAATGGGCATTGAAAAGGCCGTTGAAACGGCATTGCGCTTTGGCTTTACTGATGAACAAATACCCAAGACTCTCTCGCTGGCACTGGGTAGCGGCTATGCGACCCCGCTGCAAATGGCACAGGTTTATGCCACATTTGCCAACGGCGGCTTCCTGGTCAAACCCTATTTTATTGAGCGTATCGAATCCGACGAGGGTGAAATTATTTATCAGGCCAAGCCTAAAATTGCCTGCCCTACCTGCGATAGCACTGTGGAATTAAACCGCAACTACGCACCCCGGATTATTACGCCGCAAATTTGTTTTCTGATGAATTCGTTATTAAGAGATGTCGTTCAACACGGCACGGCGACAGGCGCAAAAGTACTGGGCAGACAAGATCTTGCCGGAAAAACAGGAACCACAAATGAACAACGCGATGCCTGGTTTAACGGCTACACGCAGTCAAATGCGGCCACCGCATGGGTCGGATTTGATGATTTTTCGCCACTGGGGAATGCTGAAACAGGGGGCGTAGCCGCATTGCCGATGTGGATAGAGTTTATGCAAACAGCCCTAAAAGACATCCCGGAAACACCTCTTGAAATGCCTGAAGGCATAGTGAAGGCGTTTATAAGTCCTGAGACCGGCTTATTAACAGCTGCCGCAAATAAAGAGGGCATATGGGAATTCTTTCAAGCGGAACGTGTGCCGACCAGCTTCACATCGACCTCCGATGACTCGGCAACTGATTCCGATCAGCCTGATGAAAAACCTACAGAAAATTTGTTTTGAACTGGCAAAAGTGGGGAGCTTGTAGGATGGGTAGAGGCGATAGCCGAAACCCATCATAATTCAACCTCTATGCGATAGGTTTCGCGTTGCTCTACCCATCCTACCCACCACCTACTTCCCACTCCCTATCAATCAAATCAACTTGCCGTGACACTGTTTAAACTTCTTGCCTGAACCGCAAGGACAAGGATCAT
>CAZAUB010000120.1:0-7198 GCA_964488195.1 uncultured Methylobacter sp.
ATTTTACAACCTGGAGCATACAAAGACATTGAGCAGGTCAAGCGATCTGGTTGAGATGGTGCATACTTTGAAGCAGATTATTACCATCAAGGGCTGATGACGACCGAATGCTTACGCGAGCATCTGAATTAAAAGATAGTTCGGGGCGAGGTAGTGGTTCAGTTTTGGCAAAAGTAGCCGCACTAGCACCAGTGGTTTTAAGCGAGTAGTGAAGTAGAAGCAAAATAAAAAGACTTCCAAGGCCGTTAAGCCCTGAAAGTCTTCAAGTCACTTGGTTAAGCGGTTCAGTTAGATGAATCAATCGCATGATAATTGACCAGCTTTTCCTCTTTTACGGTTCAGGTTAACGTTACTGGCAATGGCCGCTGATGCGAACAGCGTGGATGAGATGATGAATTCACCAGAAATAAAGCCAAACAGGCCGGTTATAAATACCGTTCCGGTTAAAATATCTTTTTGAAAGTCGTTCATGCGTAAGTCCTCATATAAAGTTGAATGGTTTTTTCATACTACAACTTAATAATAGTGACGATTCCTATTGTTGACAATGGCACCAGGAATATATGGATTGTTTCCTAATTGGATGCATTAAATTCATAATCTATTCATATGCAGTGGCAGGTTTTAAAGAATCTATGCGTATTTTGTTCGATGACATCCTTGGGCAATGGAACTATGTCGCCACCCCTAAAAATGGGCACTTGGAAGTTGCGGAAATTACATGGATGTGAAAAATCAAAGTTGCTCAAGTTATTTCATACACGTTCCTTATTGATAGACTGAAAAAATTTTTTCATAAAATAGCCCGTTTGCTCGGAAAAGCAAGGTTAAGCCGGGCGGTGCTAAAATAGAATGGCAGGGCAGGGGGTTAGGGTGTTAACGGGATGAGGTGAGCGCCGAGGCTGCCCAAGCCAACGGGAATAAAGGCTGCAACGCAAATTTTCAGGCCGCCACTAACGACAGTGGCATAACCTGCTAAAATAAACCCTCTATATAAGGGAGTTAAACGATGGTCAAATCAGAACTGTGCGACTTGGAAGTCATTTAAGTAATTGTTTATTAATATGAAACATAAAAAATAAACCGAGTATTTCCTTACTCCGAGCCTATTGGTACATGCGATTCTGGTAACGGAATGGTATGGAGCTACCAAGACAATGAAGCTTGACTGCAAGGTCTAGGTGAATCCGTGAGGATAACCGAACTCTCCCAGCATCAGGGGGTATAAGCTCTAGGCTAAGGATGTTATGGCTAACCCATGTGAACTATCGCTTAAATCTCGTCATTTGAGACAAGCTAAAGATGCTGACAAGCTTGAACCAAAAGGTATATGGATCGGCTGATTGAACTAATTCTGTCAATCACAGGAACAATGCATCCATCGGGAAACAGATAGAGCCTAACACATTCATATTATTACTTAAGTGGAACAAGGTAAGCCCCACAAGTTGCCAGCAATGGCAGGAGAGCCGCAAGGTAATTTGTTGACTTAGGGGGTAGAAGAGAGCGAGAGAAAGCGAACGGTCAAGCTGTAATGGCATGGACATAGGAATTCAACATCATTCCTCAGGAAACTGGGCAGACTTCTCGTATGGTCTTTCTTCATAAGAAAGCTTGAATTTATTCTTTAAAGAGGAATAGTTATGACGGCGACTACAACTTGCATCACCGTTGAAGAAGCAATGGCATCCTCTGACAATTTTGAACACTGGCACGACATAAATTGGGCCAAATGCCACGAAAAAGTTAAGAATTTGCAGGCCCGTATTGTGAAGGCTACTGCGGAAGGTCGCTGGCGGATGGTAAGAAAACTCCAACAGTTGCTAACGCGCTCGTTTTCTGCAAAAGCTATTGCAGTAAAACGAGTAACTGAAAATAAAGGTAAAAGAACCGCTGGTGTAGATGGGGAAACCTGGAACACACCAGCAGCCAAAGCTGATGCCATATATAGCCTGAAAAAAAGCGGATATAAATCTTCCCCTTTAAGACGCGTTGAAATACCAAAGAAAAACGGTAAGAAAAGAAAGCTGGGGATTCCGACCATGAGAGACAGGGCTATGCAAGCACTATACTTGTTAGCCCTAGAACCTGTGTCAGAAACAACAGCAGACCCTAATTCTTATGGTTTTCGGCCAGAAAGAGCCACCGCAGATGCAAGGGAGCAAGGCTTCAAGGTCTTAGCCAATAGGAATAGAGCGTGTTGGATTCTGGAAGCCGATATAAAAGGTTGTTTTGACAATATTTCTCATGAATGGCTATTAGAAAACGTTCCCTTAGATCGAAAGATTGTGAGCGAATGGTTAAAGGCAGGGGTTATCTACAATGAAAAATTCACAGAAACGGTAACAGGCACGCCACAAGGGGGAATTATTTCCCCAACGCTGGCAAACTTGGCTTTAGATGGCCTTGAAAAAGTGCTGAATCAAAACTTCCATCACCCGCAATACTCGGGTAGTGGGGAGGGGAAAGTTAAAAACCCCAAAGTGAATTTCATCAGATATGCGGATGACTTTATCATAACGGGAAACTCGAAAGAACTACTGGAAGAAAAAGTTAAACCGTTAGTTGAACGTTTCCTCAAGGAACGAGGCCTGGAATTATCACCCGAAAAAACAAGAGTCACTCACATAAATGATGGATTCGACTTTTTGGGCTGGAACTTCAGAAAATACGACTCGAAACTTCTTATAAAACCCTCCAAAGAAAGCGTAAAGAGCATTCTAGGAAAGGTGAAAGGAGTTTTTAACAGTAATAAAAACGCCAAAACCGGAAACGTAATTCACCTACTGAATCCTATTATCACAGGGTGGGCGAATTATCACAAAGGCACGGTTGCAAAGGAAACCTTTAACTATATAGATCACCAAATTTGGATTAAAACTTGGAGATGGGCAACGAGAAGACACCCCAATAAAGGTAGAAAATGGATTAAAAGAAAATACTTTAAAACCATAGGAAACCAAAATTGGAACTTCTTTGGGAATTTTGAAAGTGGACAATCAATAATACTGGAAAAAATGTCCTCAGTAGCAATTGTGCGCCATATCAAGATTCAAGCGAACGCTAATCCTTATGACCCAAAATACGAACAGTATTTTGAAAAAAGACTTCATATTAAAATGATGAGGGGTCAGGTCGGGAAAACGAAACTCGCTAGGTTATGGGTACAACAGAAAGGAATATGTCCAGTTTGCAAGACGCGAATTGACGATGTGGAGAATGTAAACATTCACCACATTTTAGAAAAAGCGAAAGGTGGACAGAATATAAACTCCAATCTGCTCATACTCCATCCCAGCTGCCATAGTAAAGTTCATAGCCGTAAATTGAAAGTTAGTAAGCCGGATCGGGAAACCGGTTTTTGAAAGGCTTGAGCCGTGTGAAGGGAAACTTTCACGCACGGTTCTTAGGGGAGGGAAAGACGGTAACGTCTTTTCCTTACCCGATGCTGCAGGCGCTCAGTGCCAAGTTACCTGAACTTCAGGCGCGGGACGTGGAAACGGCGCTCAATTGCCTGCTGAAACAGATGGCGGATGCCCTGACCCAGGGCGAGCGCATTGAAATCAGAGGCTTTGGCAGTTTTGATTTGCGGCGTCGACTGGCCAGACTGGGGCGTAACCCAAAAACCGGGGGCGCGGTTAATTTGGCGGCTACTGTGGTGGTTCACTTCAAGCCGGGCAAAGAAATGCGGGATAGGGTGAATGCCGCGCGTGAAAAATGCGGCATCATGGAATGATTATTTGTTGGACAATAAGTCCGATTGGAATGAGTCCTCTGGTCCTTTGCGGCTCAGTTATAACGTATTCTTTTTATTAACCGTAGTAGACATCGATAGTTTTTATGAACGTAATACATGGAGCTTGGATTCCCAAAAACACACAAGACTTCATTCAATCGGGTGATTTTTACCTGTGGGTAGAAAGCGACGAGGTTCAGAATCAGGTAAAAAATGCGCTACATCCGCAGCACTTACCCGAAAAGCCCTGTTTAGAATTTTTAAAAAGTGACACACTGTCAGCCCCCATTAGTGCAATGCAGGGTGCATTGTTACCGCTACTTTTTCCTACCTTTGAAGATAAGCCGCTGCCGTCGCCTGAGCTACAGCGTGTAGAACCTAATGAGGCGGTGACTCTGCAAAACTGGCAGGTATACGGCTATCCCTTGCAAACGCCTATAAAAGCTATTAACAACATCCATTTTTTGTGTTGTTTCCAGGCCGGCAATAATAGCCGTATCGGTAGCGACTTTTTGTTTTGGTATTTCTTTAGCCAATCGTTAAAGCAAATTCTTGCTAAAGACCAGTATATTCCGCTGCTATTGAGCAAAAAAACGGGGAAGAACTTCGAGCTGTATCGGCGTTGGCAAGCGGTATCCAGTAACTATGAAGGTTTGATACAAACGGCGGTTGCACAGATGCCGGTTGCTTGCAGTCAGCAGTATCAACCTGAATCGTTATTACGGCATTTTGCCGAAGTGGTCATTGATGAACTACTAAGCACAGCAGCACTTGAGATGCCGCAGATTTTTACTAAAAAAGTTCAGTACGATTTTTTAGAAACAATCTTGTTGGAAAAACAAACAGCTGAGCCGATGAGAACCTGTGAACGGCTCCCTGATGACTTTACATGCTGGCAGCAATGGCAGCAAAAACTATTGGGAACCGAGGCGCAAAGTACGTTGCAATTAGGCTTGCAATTACTTGAAGCCGATGCCGAGCATATTGACCAATGGCGATTAGTTTTCTTTCTATCCTCACATAAAGACCCCTCGCTTAAATTAGATTTAGCTGATTTTTGGGCGCATAAAAACCACTTTCATGAGCTGTTACAGCAGCAATTCGGTCAGGCGATTAAACAGCAAATATTAATTAATCTGGCGCAAGCCGCGCGTATTTATCCCAAATTATGGCAGGGCATGGAAGGCAGCGAGCCTGATAGTGTGCAGCTTTTGTTGGATGAAGCCTTTGGATTTCTAAAAGAAAGCGCATGGATATTAGAAGATGCCGGTTTTAAAGTCATTATTCCTGCGTGGTTGACACCCAAAGGTCGCCGTCGAGCCAAGGTTCGCCTGCGTTCGGGTGGCAAAGCTAAGTCTGCATCAGCCAGTGCACAAGCCTATTTTTCTATGGATAAGCTGACAGATTACCATTACCAGTTGGCCATCGGCGATGAAGCGTTAAGCCCTGAAGAATGGCAACAGCTGGTGGATGCCAAAACGCCACTGATCCATTTTCGCGGTCAATGGATGGAGCTGGATCGCGATAAAATGCAGGAAATGCTGGCCTTTATCCAACAGCAAAATGACACTGTATCGGAAATGTCGGTGCAGGAATTATTAAGGAAATTAGCCGAAGAAGAGGATGGTTTTGAACTGGATGTTCACGATAGCTTGGCACAGATGCTGGCAAAATTATCCGACAGCAGCCAATTAGAACCCATAGCCAATCCTGAAAAACTTAACGCGGAACTGCGTGATTATCAAAAGCGTGGCGTGTCTTGGTTGCGTTATTTGGAAAGTTTAGGCTTAAACGGTTGTTTAGCTGATGACATGGGCTTGGGTAAAACCATGCAAGTCATCAGCCTATTAGTCTTGGAGCGCGAGCAAACTCAGATAGGTCCTACGCTGCTTATTGCACCCACATCCGTTATCGGCAACTGGCAAAAAGAAATTGAAAAGTTTGCCCCGCATCTGACCACGCTGATTCATCATGGCAGTGATCGTGAACAAGATGTCAAATCATTCAAACAGCTGTGCTTGCAGCATGATTTGCTGATTACCTCTTACACGCTAGCGCGCAAAGACAGCAAATTACTGGGTGCGTTGCAGTGGCAGCGCATCGTGCTGGACGAGGCGCAAAATATTAAAAATCCCAAGGCAACGCAAACCAAAGCCATTTTAAAACTCAATAGCGATTCCCGTCTGGCGTTAACGGGTACACCGGTAGAAAACCGCCTAATGGATTTATGGTCTATTTTTAATTTCCTTAACCCCGGTTATTTGGGCAAACAAGCACAATTTCGCAAAACCTACGAGTTGCCGGTACAGCGTGATAATGACCCGATACAGTCGGCTATATTGAAAAAGCTCATCCAGCCGTTTATCTTGCGGCGTTTGAAAACCGACAAATCGATCATTAAAGATTTGCCCGATAAAATTGAAAACAAGATTTATTGCAATCTCAGTAAAGAACAAGCCTCCTTGTATGAAGTGGTGGTAAACGATGTAGTTGCGCAATTGGAGGAGGCAGAAGGCATTCAGCTCCAGGGATTGATGCTGTCCACCTTGATGAAGTTGAAACAAATCTGCAATCATCCGATGCAGTTTTTACAAGATGGCAGCGCCTTTACCCCGGAACGTTCGCATAAGCTAGAGCGCATCAGCGAAATGCTCGAAGAGGCGATGGAACAGGGCGATAGCGTTTTGGTGTTCACCCAGTTTACCGAAATAGGCGAACACCTGGAACGTTATCTGGCCAAGGAGAAACACTATAAAACCCATTATTTGCACGGCGGCACGAGTCGCATTAAACGTGAACAAATGATCAGCGATTTTCAAGATCCGGAAACAGGTCCTGCGGTTTTTATTCTATCGCTCCAAGCGGGCGGCGTTGGTATCACCTTAACTCAGGCGAATCATGTATTTCATTTTGATCGCTGGTGGAATCCTGCCGTTGAAAACCAGGCCACCGACCGGGCATTTCGTATCGGTCAGAAAAAGAATGTCTTTGTGCATAAATTTGTAACGCTGGGGACATTGGAAGAGCGCATTGATCAAATGATTAGCGACAAGCAAAAAATGGCCGATAGCATTGTCGGCAATGACGAAAGCTGGCTAACCAAGCTCGATAACCAGGCATTTAAAGAGCTGATTGCGCTCAATAAACACAGCATTATGGAAGATTAACATGAGCAAATATGCAAAGACCTGGTGGGGGCAACGTTTTATAGCCGCCCTGGAAGATTTTACCGACAGCGGTCGTCTGGCCCGTGGGCGCTCTTATTCTAACGACAACCGGATCAAACAATGGTTACTACAAAAGGGCAAAGTCGACGCAAAACTGCGCGGCAACACCAATCCCTATTTTGGTGTTTATAAAGAGCCGACCTATAAAGTCAGTGTGCAAATGACGCATCTATCTGAGGTTCAATGGCAAAAAATCATTCAAAAACTCAGTCAACGAGCCAGTTTTATTGCCAGA
>CAZAUB010000121.1:0-2594 GCA_964488195.1 uncultured Methylobacter sp.
GACAGGGGCGGCAAGTATCAGGGACAGACAGGCGTTACCTTGCCGAAAGCGTAAATTTGTAGGGGCGACTTCAGTCGCCCTTTGTAAACCCAGCCTATTGAACTTTCAACGGCGCAGGCAGGTTGATCGGCGGCAGCTGCACAAAAAAACCTTTTTCTTCGAGGCTTCCCAGCACTTTTCCGGCTTCTTCCTTGGCCAATTTGCGTTCCGGCGTCAGCTCCAGATCCATCACAAATTCCATTTTACCAAAGCTGTTGAACAGCGCTTCCGGCATCTTCGAAAAATCGTCTTTTTTATCGACATACAGATAGAGATGTTCCTTTTTCAGGCTTTTATAAATAAAACACAGCATATTTTCAGTCGCAGTAATCAATCAAAACGGCTATTTTAACCATTTTTGATTAGAATGCTCTTTTCTTAATCTGCGTAAATAAAACAAATGGATAAACATCCGTTCAACCCCGATGATTTTTTTAAAAAGGCTTGCTCTTTTGAAGCAGCACTGATTCCGGTCGCGGTGGTTTTAGGCTGGATCGCAAATATCAACCCTTTCGAAAACTTGCATTTTTCAGAATCCGCCATCGCTTACGGCGTGATAGGAACTATGCCTTTATTTTTGCTGTTTATAACCCTGGAGCAGATGCAAGCAGAGTCGGTAGTAAAGATTAAAAACGTGCTGCTTGAGACCTTAGGCCCCAGCTTGCATCGTTACCACTGGACTGATTTATTGATATTGGCGTCGATTGCGGGGCTATCGGAAGAGCTGCTGTTTCGCGGCGTTATCCAGCCCTGGATAGAATCTTCGTGGGGAATGGCCGCAGGCCTGATCGGCAGCAATATCATTTTTGGCTTGGCTCATGCCATAACGCCGCTTTATGCGGTACTGGCGACTTTAGTGGGGATTTATTTAAGTCTATCCCTGGATTACGGCGGCGACAGGAATTTATTACTCCCGATAGTTATTCACGGCTTGTACGATTTCCTTGCGTTTGTCGCCCTGATGCGCGCCTATCGGGCAACGCGCTTAACCGATCCAACAGAGTAACGTTATAAAACCGCAACAAGCCACTTGACAAAAAAAACACTGCCCCCACATAAGTTGAGGAAAACGAATAATCGTTTTCACGTTTGTTATTGAATTAATACATTAATCTTTAGGAGACAAAAAATGGCTATTGTACGTTATGAACCATGGGGCTTATTGAATCAATTACAAAGAGAACTGACGCTTTCGCAAGAAGACAAAGCAGGCGAAGGTTCGATTGCAACCGCCGAATGGGCGCCTGCGGTTGATATAAAAGAAGAAGCCGATAAATTTGTTATCCATGCCGATATTCCCGGCGTCAAACCGGAAAATATCGAAGTCAGCATGGAAGCAGGTGTTTTGACGGTAAAAGGCGAAAAAAAATCCGAAGTTAAAACTGAAAAAGAAGGGTATAAACGGGTTGAAAGGACATCCGGTTCTTTTTATCGTCGTTTCAGTCTGCCCGATTCTGCCGATGGCGATGCCATCAATGCAAAATGCAAACACGGCGTACTGGAGATAGTCATTCCCAAACGGGAGGCCATTAAACCAAAACGCATCAATGTAACGTCAGAGGAATAATTCCAGGCTCCCATTTCCGCCATTAATCCGGGTTTTGTTAACCGACAGGATTAGTGGCGGGCATACCCACCCGAAAGACAATCCAACGGAGAATATGATGCCAAAAATCACTTTAGCTAAGCATTTAAAACGTCTGTTATTGTGTTTAGCCATTTTGGTTGTTCATTACCTTTCCGTGTTCGTTCCCATATCGGAGCTTTTTTTGCTCTATATTATTTTTTTTAAGCCGAAATACTTTGATGAATTTTAGACTGGAAAGATTAGCAACAGGTCTGGCAAGCCTGCTGTTTTGACTGAATATTAAAGCTCGCCATTAGCGCAGCAACATACACCCGCCTGGATTTCCCAGGCTAATGCAAATGTAATCGGACAGGCACAGCATGCAGTATAAAGATTACTACAAGATCATGGGGCTATCTCGAACCGCCGCTCAGGACGAAGTCAAACGCGCCTATCGCAAACTGGCGCGCAAATACCATCCCGATGTCAGCAAGGAAAAGGATGCCGAGGCAAAATTCAAGGAACTGGGCGAGGCTTACGAAGTGCTCAAGGATCCTCAAAAAAGAGCCGCTTACGACAGACTGGGCACCAACTGGAAAGCCGGTGAAGATTTCAAACCACCACCAAACTGGGATGAAGGCTTCGAGTTTAAAGGCGGCGGTTTTACCGGCACTGATGCCGGTGCCTTTAGCGATTTTTTCGAACAATTGTTCGGACGCGCCGGGTACCGTCCAGCCGACCGGGGGCAGCGCGGCTTCCATCAGCATGGGCAGGACAGTCATACAAAAATTTATATCGATCTGGAAGACAGCATCCAGGGTGCTACGCGCAATATTTCCTTAAGTTCCCCGGAAATGGATGCGCAAGGCTATGTACAGGTGAAACACCGAAGCCTGAACATCAAAATCCCCAAAGGCATTAAACCCGGACAGCATATCCGGCTGGCAGGGCAGGGCGACCCCGGTTCAGGCGGCGGTAAAGCCGGTGA
>CAZAUB010000121.1:2694-7171 GCA_964488195.1 uncultured Methylobacter sp.
CATACCGGAACCGTCATTGAAGATGACAGCCTGACCTTGGAGCAACTGTGCCATGCTTGCGGCGTCCACACGGACTGGGTTATCAGTCTGGTTGAAGAAAGCATCATCGAACCGCAAGGGGATGAAATACAGGTGTGGCGCTTTTCAGGAGACTGCCTGGTGCGGGTGCGCTCTGCGCTTAGGCTACAGCGCGATTTAGGCGTTAATCTGGCCGGCATCGCACTGGCGCTGGATTTGATGAAAGAGCTAGAAAATCTGCGCGCCCAGCTGAAAATCATGGGAAGTGACTGAAAGTATCAAGAGCTTGTATCGCAGTTAAAAACTTTTTGCTAATCCTGCTTGTTTCAAAATGACATTAGCCATATGCCTAGATGCCAAGGTAATGGGAACGGTAAAGGTTTTATTTGTAATCGGACTATACCATATTTCGTGACTACCCTTACCTTGCCGGGAAATAGTACATCCTGATTTTAGCAGCATTTCACTTAATGCTTGATAGAGCGCTGCCATTTACGCAGCCCACATAGTTACCGTGCTATATTTCTCAGCCAATACACAAAACCGAATGGGGTTATTGTCTGATTCTTTAATTATATTGTTTAAAATCAGTAAATCAGGAATAAGCTCGGATAAACGTTTTTCCAACTCTTCGAAGGTCGATGCTTCAACACAAAGCCCCGGCACATCATCGCTCTCGCTCCACCAAACCTTTGCTTCCTCATCCCAATGGGCTTTTACTTGATACTCGTTCATTTTTAAGTGCCTCCTTTAGTTGCAAAGCGTATTTAGATGTTTTTTGATTGTACCGGATTGTAGAAAAAAGTTAAAAAATGTTACTTCTGATTGATTTAACCTCATCCAAAACACCCACGGAGCCGCTTTAATTCGGCGAATAGTGCTCCAGCGTCAGCCCGCTAATAGGCGTAAAATGCTTAGCATTGCCGGTGCAGAGCAATTCATGATGTTTCAGCGCCGTTGCAGCAATAAGCGCATCGCCCATTTCGATACTGTGACTTAACGCGTATTGCCTGACCATTTGCCGCGCATGATAAGAAATAGAGTTGTCGATTTCATGAATAGTAAATTGCAGCGCCTTGAGCATTTTCTCAAAAACAGCGAGTTCCCGTTTATTGCGACAGAACGGCACATATTCCATATAGGTGACGGCGGATATTGATCGCTCCTGCGTATTCATAATCAGCTCCTTGGCACTCAATACTCCGCGATCAGCATAAATCAGGATATTGGTATCAAAGATCACGCAAGGAACTCCGGCGGCCTTGACGAATAACACGCAATTCATCCTCGACGGCGTCAATACTTACATCACGGTGCATGCCGAAAAAACTCGCCATCGCATTTTCCTGTTCCTTGATGTTAGCAGAAGGCCTGACCGGTTGAACAATGCCGAGTGTTTGACCATGATAAGTAATTTCAACCGCTTCCCCACGCTTTAAGGCATCAATAAGCGCTTTGTGTTGCGACTGTAATTGTGAGGCGGATAATTGCATTTTAATATAGCTATTTAAAAATAGTTATATTAGCAATGATTGGCGTTTTTTAAAAGGAATTCAATTATGCTAGCTCCCAATCTGGAGATTGGGAGCTAGCATAAACAGGTTGCGCATATGCCGATTGGCCAGCCATTTCAGGCTGGAAAATAACAGCATGGTCGGCACGGCGTAAGCCATGGCAACGCCGGTTGAGCCGTAGCGGGAACCCAGGATAAAACTTAGACCTATCATGCTAATCGCAGCCAGCGACATTAAACTGACGACCAGACGATTGCGGCCCATAAATTGCAGATAGTACGGTGAGTCGGAAAACAGGGTGCTAAACGCGGCTCCGGCCGCGCTGATCAATAAGGCCTGATAACCCTGAGAAAAATCGGAACCAAACAGGTCAAGTATTTCTTGCCCCCAAATACCGATAATACTCAGAAAAACCACGATAAAGCAGGCGATCAATCGTAAGCGTTTATCGAGTAAAGCTTTAATGGCTCGCTGGTCGCGGCGCTCAAATAAAACCACCAACATCGGCAGATAATAACGATTGGTCGAGGTGCCGATCAGCGAAATCAAGCCCGCTGTTTGCATGGCAACAGCGTAAGTACCAACCACCGCTTGCGAGGGGTGTAATACTTCCAGGATGATAGTGCCGGCGCTGGTGAGCAATGTCATCATTACACTGCTTATCAACAACGGCAGCGAATTTTTCAGCCACCAGCGCCGACCCTTCGAGTCGGGCTTTGCCTGTCTGAGCGCTCTTGGACTGACTGCTCGCACCGTGATTAGCATCAGTATCAGTGTCAAACACCAAGCCGTGCCGAAACACAGCACCGCAGAAACAGCCGTCACCTCAAGCTTAAAATCATCTAACCCGATAATCAGCAGCAAAAACACCGCAGGCAGAAAAAAACGATACAAAGCCAAAGCCAATATCTGCATGCCATAGACAGTAATAACTTCAGTCAAAAACAGACAAAGCGCAATCACGGGCAGGAAGCCTGCATAAATCACAATCGCAATGTGAAAATCGACATTTTGCAAGCCCAAAAAGGTTTCCAATCCCAAACCGAGTACGCCCAGCAGCAATACGCTGAAAAGGACGATAGCACGCAACGAAAACAGCCAGAATCCGCGCAAACGCGACCAATTTTCGCGCTCGATATACAGGGCGATCAGACGCAGGCCGTATTTTTCCAGTCCCAATGTTGCCAGCGTCGATAGCAAAGTGACGATGGAAATCGCCACGCTGTAATCATCGAAAGCGTCGATAGCCAGATGCCCAGCCAGAAAAATATTCGCCCAATACATCAGCGCATAATTGCTAAGGCTCAAGCCAAACAGCATCAGGGAACTGAAATTATTGGGTTGGACGGAAAAGTTGGGGTTCAATATAAATCCATTCAATTGAAAGTAATTGCTGATGTGGGGGCGACTTTAGTCGCCGCTTAAGCTGCGGATTGTGTGCTGTCTGGGCGACTAAAGTCGCCCCCACAATCATGACCGCACCTTTTAATCACGCCCTACCTGCCTTGCCGGACGACTTTAAAACACTCAACAGTTCCATTCATTTCATTGGCCGTAAGCAGAAAATGCTCGCCGTCCACGACAAAATGGGCGATTCCTTCGGGCGACTTGTCTTCGTCGCCGCCGATCTTGCCCAGGGCGACTACTTTAGGATGAAAGGGGTCGGCCAGGGAAATCAATTCAACCGACCCCGCTCTTTCCATGCCGACGGCGACGTACGGTACGCCATCCAAATCCAGGGAAACCAGCATTTCGGGTTCCGAGCCTTTTTTGCTGCTGCGCCGCTCCGGGTAAACTTTATTGGCAAAGGCAACTTCATCAATCTGACTGCCGGTATCGCCCAGCAAGGTACCTGTTGCCGCATCGAAAACACTGACCGAACGCCCGCCGCTGGTCGGCTGGCCCTCCGCTTGCGCAGAATTATCCGAATCGGTGTCGCCTTCATCGGCCGTAACGAAATAACGGCCGTTGGCTACCGTGGTTATCCCGTCAGGTTCGCGCAGTCCCGTCATCGATTGATCGAACTTCACCCAGCCGTCATAGCGGGCATCGGTTTTATGCTGGGTCGCTCCCAGACCGTAATAACTGATGACCTGTTCGCTGATTAAATCGACGACCGCAACCGCATCGTCTTCCTGCAAGGTTACATAGGCTTTCTTTGCATCCGGCGAAATAGCGATATATTCCGGCTCCAATAAAGCCGGGGAATGGGTTTTTATCGGGATTAATATTTTCTGCTCGCCTTTGGTTTCCATGCCGAATACATCCTGCCCTTCAAAACTCCCCAGCAGAACCTTTTTCTTGTCAATCTTGCCGCTGCCGTCAAAATCCATGGTCTTGCTGATGATGCCGTCGCCATTCCAGTCGATTTCCCTTTCCATAAACCGGCCGCCTTTACTGATCACAAAGCCTTCATAATTAATCGCGTTAGCCAGCTCCAGGTTTTTGTGGCTCACAATATGCCCGGATTGACTCAAGTGAACGATGGAAATACTGCCTTCCGGCGTGAAAAACTGCTTGCTGGACGGCTCAAACAAAAAATCCTCCCCTTCATTGGCGATCATGGCAAGCTTGCCGTCTTCTGAAAAAACCACTGAATCAGGCCCAAAGCCAACGACGATACGATCCATCAATAACCCCGTTGTTGCCGAACGAATTTCCAGCCTGCCGGGGCTGTTACCGGCATCGATAACCGCTGCAAACAGATCCAGTGTAGGATGAAACGCAACCGAGGTCAGTTCTTCGCCCTTGCTAAGCTTCAAGGCGAAACGGGCTTTTCTGTGCAAGTGCTGAGGGTCGCTGACATCCAGTACATCAGCTTCACCCGTTTCGAAATTGCTGAGCACCGCCCGCAACGTGGATTGCTGAACGCTGACGATTTCCGTGCCTTTGTCATAACCTGAATCATAGAGACTGACAGGCTCTATACTCCAATTACCGGAAGG
>CAZAUB010000122.1:0-1942 GCA_964488195.1 uncultured Methylobacter sp.
AAGCGTTGTTTCCAGGCGATATAGGAAAGAAAAGATGAGGGCTTTTTCGGCATTTGATTTAATGTCAGGCTTGATGATCTCGGGATTATAGCAAAGTTGTTAAGCTATAGATTTCTAGCGCATCGTTTTTTGGTAAACATTCATGTGAAAATGATTCATATTTCCGACAGCACACAGCGGAGAATATCAATTAAGACCATTGCACGGCAGACTCAACACCCCCGCCATAGCGATTAGTCAAAATCTTTGGTAGTGTTCATTTGCTGTTTATGTGGCCACCCCAAATTCAACACGCACATAAAAAAGCCGCGACAAGGTTGTGTATTAAAACTGTTTTTGAAAAAAACTTGTTTTTCGAGTAAGAGTTTAAAAATATTTTGTAAGTTTTATTAGGGTTTAACGACTTATAGACTGAATGGCAAACTCAGGCACACAAAATTTGGGGTTTGCTTGATACACTTTTTACCTCGATACAATAATTTTAAAAAGAAATAATTATTAACGCTAAGGGCAGAGTAACAGCCCACTACGGCAATATTTACTTCAATAAAAACTAAATCTTATGCACGATACCCTGATATATCTGGAAAAAGAACAGACCGATTTTCCGACCATCACCAGAAACACACTGGAAATACTGCAGGTTAATTTGGGCTATTTGTGCAACCTGAGCTGCACGCACTGTCATGTCAATGCCGGGCCTAAACGCACTGAATTAATGAATAAGGCAACAGTAGACCTTATTCTGGATTTTATTAACCGGAAAGCCATACACACGCTGGATTTAACCGGTGGCGCACCGGAAATGAATCCGCATTTTAAATATCTGGTTACGCGTGCGCGGGAAATGGACGTTACCGTCATCGACCGCTGCAACCTGGTTATCCTGCAAGAACAAGGTTACGATGAGTTGGCCGAATTTCTTGCTACAAACAAGGTAGAAGTGACTGCTTCTCTACCCTGTTATCTGGAAGACAATGTGGATAAACAACGCGGCAAAGGCACCTTTAGCGTCAGCCTGTTAGCGCTGAAAAAGTTGAACAGTCTCGGTTACGGACAACCTGATAGTGATCTTCAGCTTAATCTGGTTTTTAATCCGCAAGGCACTAACCTGCCGCCAGCGCAACAGGGATTGGAAAAAGCCTATAAAGAACACCTGAAAGAACATTATGGCATCATCTTTAACAAACTCTTTGCCATAACGAATCTCCCGATTCAGCGTTTTGGCAGTATGCTGATCAGCAAGGGTTTGTTTGACGATTATTTACAGCTATTAAAAGACAACTACCGGCAGGAAAATTTGCAGGGCGTTATGTGCCGCAATACTTTGAGCGTCGATTGGCAAGGGTATGTCTACGATTGCGACTTTAACCAGATGCTGCAACTACCGTTAGGCGCAAATCCGGCCGGCAAAACTCATTTAAGCGATTTAATAAGCCACCCATTACCCGGTTCTGCGATCACTGTTCGTCAGCATTGTTATGGCTGCACGGCAGGACAAGGAAGCAGTTGCAGCGGTGCACTGGACTAAAATAACTTACATTAATATTACCATTCAGAAGGATACAAAATGACTATAGAAGCGGGTGTTTTAGAGCGCTACTCCGAAGGCGCGGAATCAAGACAGGCAGATTTATGCTGCCCGGTCGATTATGACCGTGAACTGTTGGCCATCCTGCCCCGGGAAATTATCGAAAAAGATTACGGCTGCGGCGATCCGTCACGCTATGTGAAAAAAGGTGACGTGGTGCTGGATTTAGGTTCGGGTTCCGGCAAGATCTGTTACATGGCCGCGCAATTGGTGGGTAACCAAGGCAAGGTTATCGGCGTCGATATGAACGATGACATGCTGGTGCTGGCTCGAAAATATCAAGCTGAAATGGCGGAAAAACTGGGCGCGAACCGGGTTGAATTCGTTAAGGGACAAATTCAGGATTTGGCG
>CAZAUB010000122.1:2042-7128 GCA_964488195.1 uncultured Methylobacter sp.
CGCGTGCCACAGCACTTAAAAGACGATCTGCATTTGTGGAGCGGTTGCATTTCCGGCGCCCTGCAAGAGCATGAATTTCTACAAGCATTTATAGCCGCAGGTTTTGTTGCCGTCAGCTACGACAAATGGGAAGGCCAGCCTTGGCAAGTGGTTGAGGGTATTGAATTCCGCTCAGTGACCATTACTGCAATAAAACCATGCCATGAATCGTGCCTGGATAAAAGCCATGCCGTCATTTATCGCGGTCCTTTTTCCGAAGTCCATGATGACGAAGGTCATGTTTTTTACCGTGGACAACGAATGGCAGTATGTGAACGCAGTTATAATTTACTCACCAGCGAAGCTTATGCCGATCAGTTTATCGGTATTGCGCCTGCGCAAGAAAGCACCCTGCAAATCGAGTGTCATGCGCCAGGCGCCTTACGATCGGTCGCAGAAACGAAAGGTTCGGCGCATAAATCAGACACTGCGCCTTGTTGCTGCTAAGGTATGACTTATCAGTATCCCAATGCTGTCATCCAGGTTTTCTGTAAAGCGCCGGTGGCGGGCAGCGTTAAAACCCGTTTAATGCCGCAGTTAACTGCCGAGCAAGCATCAGAAGTACATCAGCAATTGACGTGGCGCACTCTGAGATTAGTCAGTTCAGCTAACTTATGCCCAGTGCAACTCTGGTGTACGCCTTCTACCGGCCATCCGTTTTTCGCCAAAGCAGCCGAAGCCTATCCGCTCGCATTGCTGACCCAGTCATCCGGTGATTTAGGACAACGCATGGATGCGGCGTTGAGTGCCGGCGTCAATCAGTTTGGACATGCGCTGTTAATAGGTTGTGACTGTCCGTCATTAACCCGCGATGATTTAGCATCTGCATTGGCTGCATTAACAGGAAAGCATAATGTTGTATTAGCGCCTGCAGAAGATGGTGGTTACAGCCTAATCGGCCTTAAACAACTTCAGCCTGAGCTTTTTAAAGAAATTAATTGGGGCTCGTCCGAGGTATTAGCTAAAACGCGATTAAAGATTAATGCATTAAAATTACTGTGCCATGAACTTAAAACGCAATGGGACGTTGATACCTATGCTGATTATCTGAGATTTCTGGAGGCTGTCGGTAACATTCATGTTGCTTAAAAAATAATACCGCTATTGATGCGTAGACATTATTCTGGTGCCGGTGACGAGCTGTTGCTGATGAAACGTCGCAAGACAGCACCCGGTTAGCTCGTCATACACCGTTCCGCCCGGCCAGTGCAGCCCACTCCCCGTGGCCTCGAAAGGCCTTTTTCCGCATGTGGCTGGAAGAGGTTTTCTGCTGAAATGGTCGCCGTAAAGATTTGGATTCCTTTGCTCGTGATCGGTGGACGGCAGTATTTACCCAACTTTCAGGAAGATCACTTGCGGGCAACTTTCGGCAGATGGTATCCGAATGCCGACTTCCAGATTATTACCTTTATATGCATTCAAAAGATATTCTCTTTCTTGTCGGCTAAGAGAAACTCATAACGTATGAACAGGCGTAATTAAGGGCACTCAGAGGCTGTCATAAAGCCCTCCCTGATAGATTCAAGGCATTCCCTGATGAATACTGAACCGAACTCATGAGCGGAAAGAAGAACCCTTTTTTACATGTACGTCGCGTTGCGGGAAAGGTATTTCGATGCTTTCTTCCCTAAAGGCGGCATTGATTGCAAAGCATAGATCGCTGAAAACCTGCGCCCTGTTATCAATGGATCGGATAAAGCAGCGTAGTTCAAGATGAAGCGCACTGTCGCCAAACCCCGTCATTAATACCACAGGCGCAGAAACCCGATTGCTCTCGGTAATGACCATGTCGTGTTGATGCGCGACGGCAAGCAGGATGACTCGAACCTTTTCAAGGTCGGAACCGTAGGCGACGCTGATAGGGATTTTGATCCGTCCCGATGAATCATGCAACATCCAGTTAGTGACCTGACTGGAAATGAGCTCTGAGTTGGGCACTATGATATGCGAACCGTCAAACGTTCTGAGTTGAGTCGAGCGGATACTGATCCTGTAGACAAAGCCTTCGATGGCGCCGACGAGAATCCAGTCTCCGGTGCGAATAGGGCGTTCGATCAGCAAAATAAGTCCAGAAATAAAGTTATTGACGATATTCTGCAAACCGAAACCGATGCCCACCGACAAGGCGCCTGCGATAATGGCAATATTCGCAAACTCTACTCCCGCTATGGACAGCGCGACGAGGAGAGAGACGGTGAGCCCGAGATAACCGGTAACGGTAATCAGCGCATCCCGTGCGCCGCGTTCGATCCTTGCATTACTTAACCACCCCGGCACTACGTTTTGTTTAAACCAGCCGGAAAAAGCAAATAGCAAGGAAAAAGCCAGCAGGGCAGCCGCAATCTGTAGCGGGACGACGCGAAAAGAACCGATCCAGAACCCCTCTTGCAGAAAAGTCACGATGAGATCAATACCCTGATGCGACAATCCCCACACCCAAAGCACCCACAGCACCCACAGTCCGAGTCCGCTCCAGATCGCCGCACTGAAGATGAGCCGAATCCAGATCAGACCGGGAATATGATCCTGATCTTTTAACCCAAAGTGTCGGCGAAGTCGTTTCTGCCAGGGTTGAAAGCCTGAATCCATGCCGTCGAACAAATCGGCCATCAACACGTTAATAAACCAGATGATGCCGAAACCCGATAAAGATCCCAGCAATCCGGTCATAGTAAAGATTGAAAGATTGCGATAACCCAGCCATTCGGAGCCCAGTGCAAAGATCAACGCGGCGAGTAGCAATAATCGTATTCTATACGCGCCGCCCAGGGCAGGAATACGGCCAATGGACCAGAGTACCCAGACCAGAGTGAGGAACAGAACAACGCCATAAAAGGCTCGTACCAACAAGTATTGAGTTTCCAATAAGGCATCTGAAAAACCGGAACCGAAAAATAGTAGACCCAGCAAACCTAAGGTCAGTAGTTTTTTTAAATGTTTGGCCAAAGCCTGCGCCGTCATATCATCCATAGCCAGATAATGACTCGCAGGCGGGTCAGGATGCAGCATAGCGCCGACTATGCTCAGCATCAGCGTATAACTCAACAGGCCGTAAGCCAATTGAGTGACAAAAGGCGTCGGTGCGAAAGGCAAAACACAGCTTAAAAAGATAAGAGCAGCCACGCTTGCGCCGATGACAGGCAATAACCGGGCGCTACAGCTTTTCAGCGCCAGCAAAAAACCGGTGCATTTATCGACACAGGGCTTTTTTGTTGCCGCCATCCAGATTTGATAAAAACGCCGCCCTACAAAAAAGCCTAGGGCTACTGAACATATCAGGACTATCAGGTCGGTTCCGGTCAATAATTGCAATCCGCTCTGCATCATTAAAAAGCGTTGCGACAATTTCCACCAGGCTTCGGGATGGCTGAAATTGTCCTGAATGAGTTTCCTTACAGTAGGGCCTTTAATCAGGAGTTTTCGAGTCAGAGTAGCTTGTTCAATGGCGGCGGCTTTTTCCTTGATCTCTTTGACCTGAATCAGGATAAATTGACAGGCGGCAAGACGTTTTTCGAGAGCTTCGCGTTCTTGGACGAGATTGACTTGAGCCAGGCCGACATCATTCGCTTCTTTGCTTAGTTTCGAACCCAGGGAATCAATATCCTGTTGACGTCGTTATGCAACTGCTTCAGTTTCCGCGACGCAGTCTTGAGCCTGTTCGCGAATGGGCAGGAGTTTCTTTTTGATGTCCTCAAGCTGGCCTGTATCCAGTTCCTGATTGGCGGATTCAAGAGCGGATTTGGCCGATTCCAACCAAGCATCACTGTAGACGTCGGAAGACCATGACGGACTTGAATACAATAGCAGCACTAATTGTAAAATGAGATGTAGTGGGGAAATCTTGATGGAATGAATGGCTTTCATAGTACAGTGAATATTGACGTTCGGAGGTTAGTACGCGAATTAGATAACCCTAATTCATGTTCCTTAGGGTTTAGTCAATAGTATTGCGTGTCCGTCCGGATCACGGATCATGAATGCGCTTGAATAACCCAGTGTATCTTTCGGTAAATCGACTACGGCATTGGATACCGGATAGGATTTTACGGTGGGTATCGTATCATTTATAACTGCAGTGTCGGAAAGGGTTGCTTGAACTTGCCAGTGCCATAGATCATTGGCCTGGGTATCAGGCGGCATGATCCGGCCGCTGTTCGGTGTCTGATATTCCAGCAGTTCGATGCCGGGGCCGTGAGAAGCTTTGAGCGCAGTGATGTGCAGGCGGGCTCCGAACACATTGTTCAGGCGTTCCTGCTCAATGCCATAATTTTCACTGATACCGGTGACATTAAGTCCGAGGGCATCACGATAAAATTTCAGACTGGTTTCGGTATCTGCGATCACTATAGCGGTATGGTCGATGCCGAGAAACAGCTGTTCGCTTTTAACATGCCACTTGGGATCTCCTTTGCCTTCAGGAAATTGTAGAATTTCAAGATTATTACCGTCGGGATCCCGGAAATAAAAAGCCTGAATGCCGCCTGCCTTGAGGTTCCAGTCAGGCAGCCGCTGGGGAGCAGGAGAGGCATGTTCCACATTATGTTGCCTCAGGTGTGCATAAGCCTGGTTCATATCGCTAACGATGATGGCAATATGCTGAAACCAGTGGTCGTTGCTACGCGAGTCGGGGGGAATGGGCCGGCCCCGAGGCGTCAAATAGTGGATCAATTCAATGAATTCATCGCCCAATTGCAAGCGGACAACCTGCATCCGTAAACCAAAAACGCCAGTAAGGTGTTCGTAAGGTTCGCCGGTTACTTCGGCTTCGGCCACCTGCTTGAAGGGCAGAATCCGGGAGTAAAATGCAAGTGAACGGCTCATATCGCTCACCGTAATGCCTATTGCATCAATGCCGCGCACCGTCGGATTTGCCCATACGTTACTGCCGTTCAGGTAAAAAACGAAGACGATGATGGTCATGCTATAGCGGAATAACATCCTGATGGCTCCTAATAGTTTGCAGTAAAATGGAAAAGTTACACGGCCTCCTTTATAGCGCGGCAAGATACCGGCCAAGGCGCAGTCCCCAGGCATAAATAGTCAAGCC
>CAZAUB010000123.1:0-7095 GCA_964488195.1 uncultured Methylobacter sp.
TTGAACTGTTCAAGCGGTGAGCGCTTGGTATCGACTTCGTTGCTGAAAACCCATAGATGGCCTTTACGCAGACGCTTGTCTTCGTTCTTTTTTAAATAAATTTCAGGATGAGCCATGTTAATAAATAAGTTTAAAAGTATAGCCGCCGACCTTGGATTTTGGTGCGGCGATGTTCAGACTGATTGCGGCGGTCGCATCAGGGAGCATGGCTGACGTTGCAGCCTGAGCTTTGGCTAAATAGTCTTGTGGCCTAAAAATCCGTCGGGCGAACGGATTTTCAGCGTAGTCGAGCAAAGTTAGTTCTAGGTTTGGGTAAGGTTGCGAAAAAGCCGCCCGATTGCGGATCACAGTCTTGAACAGTTGGCTATGATCCGGTAAAGCGGACAATGAACCCTGTAATACCGAGAACTCAGCCAGATTTTGGTAGGCGGGCAGCCAGCAGTTAAGTTGCCCGCATATTTTTTCCAGGCTAGGCCTAAATGCCGGGTTACGGCAGAACGCCATGCCTTCAAAATAAATTATTTGTCCGGCAAGCAGCAGCAAAGCAATAACCAGCCCGGAGCGCCAATAAGCAGTGCTGGGTATGATTTCGCGATCCCATGGCAAACTGGGCGGATTAGCGCTTGACGCCTTCAAGCCTGATCCAGTCTTCCTGTTGTACCGGCGCGTTGAACGTTATGTGTTGCCGATAAGCGTTCATCACCGATTCGGCCTGTTCATGCAAGATGCCGGATAAAACCAGCTGGTTGCCGGGAGTAACCAGGTTGCAAATCTGCTCGGACATGTCGATCAAAGGTTTCGCCAGTATATTGGCCAGCACCACGTCAGCCTGAAACGGCGCAAACTGTTCAGGCAGATAACAGGTAATTTTATCCTGTACCTTGTTCTTTTGCGCGTTGCTCTGTGTTGCGGTGATGGCCTGCGGATCGATATCCACCGCGTGAGCTTCTTTAGCGCCTAACAATATCGCAGCAACAGCCAGTATGCCGGAACCGCAGCCGTAATCGATGACGGTTTTTCCGGTCAAGTCGTGGCTGGCCAGCCATTCCAGGCATAAAGCGGTGGTCGGATGGGTGCCGGTGCCGAAGGCAAGTCCCGGATCGAGGGTCAGGCAAACCGTGCCCGGCTCGTATTGCTCCTGGTCGGTCGGGCAAACCCAGAGTTTTTCGGCAAATTTCATCGGCTGGTAATATTCCATCCAGGCGCGTTCCCACTCCTGGTCGGCAACCTCTTCATAGCGCCAGTTGCGCAATTGTTCGGCCTTAAACTGGGCGTAAAGCAGGGTCTTGATCAGCGCGGGTTCGGCGTCCAGTTCATACAGCGCAATGACTTCGGTGTTGCTCCATATTTTGGTTTCGCCGATAGCCGGTTCGTAAACCGGCTCGTCTTCGGCATCCATATAAGTAACGGACACCGCGCCGAGCTTGTCGAAAAAGTCGGCAAGTCGGGGCGCAAGGTCTTCATCGGTGATAACGGAAATTTGGTGCCAGGCCATTATTGAGAAAATTTGTTTGAAAAGACGGTTTACAGGTCGGTTCTGTGTAGCATAACCCCGATAAATCGAAGCTGGAAAATATCGGGTCAGGCAATATCCTATCTGGTTTGGACTTTAAGAAGTTCCTCAACCGTTAGGCCAATATCCTTTGCAATTTGCCGAAGCAAAATCGGTGACACATCTCGTCCCGCATGGAATGGTACTGTAGTACACCTGCCATCAGGGTGGCGAAACTGCTTGTGCGAACCCCGTTGCCGAATTTCACTAAACCCCAATGCTTCAAGCAACGCAACGATTTCGCGAGGCTTAAGAACGGGCAAGTGTCCCATTCTTAAGCTACAACGACATTTTGGGTGCCGATAAATTCGGCTTCCAATGTTGGCTCACCATCCTCAAGCAACATTTCAACAACTTCCCGAAGATTTATATTGAGTTCATCCAATGTTTCCGCCTGCGTATGCGCCCCTTGGAATCCGGGAATAAAACCTACATACAGGCCCGTATCCTGACATCGCTCAACAATTGCAGTGTAACTTCTCATACGAACTTACTCCTAAATAAGCTGTAGGGTATGTATGGCCTACCTTACGCGGATTAATAAATCCCCAGCTTTTTTTCCAGGTAATGGATGTTTTGCCCGCCGGCGGCAAAGGCGCTGTCATTCATGATGTCGTGCTGTAGCGGGATATTGGTTTTAATGCCGTCGATGATGATTTCGCTTAACGCGGTGTTCATCCGGGCAATGGCGCTCTTGCGGTCTTCGCCGTGGGCAATCAGTTTGCCGATCATCGAGTCGTAATAAGGCGGCACTTTATAACCGTTGTAGATATGGGTCTCGCAACGGATGCCTGGGCCGCCGGGCATATGGAACTGATCTATCGTGCCGGGGCAGGGCATGAAGGTTCTTGGGTCTTCAGCATTTAACCGGCATTCAATCGCATGGCCCTGAATTTTCACCTGATCCTGAGTAATGGACAGCCGCTGGCCCGCCGCAATGCGCAGTTGTTCCTTGACGATGTCAAAGCCGGTCACCATTTCGGTGACCGGATGCTCGACCTGCACGCGGGTGTTCATTTCAATGAAATAGAACTCGCCTTTTTCATACAAAAATTCAAAAGTGCCTGCGCCCAGATAGCCAATATCGACACAGGCTTTGGCGCAACGCTCGCCTATGGCTTTGCGTTGTGCTTCGGTAATACCGGGCGCGGGCGCTTCTTCAACTACTTTTTGATGGCGGCGCTGCATCGAGCAATCGCGTTCGCCCAAATGTATCGCGTTGCCGTGCGAATCGGCCATGACCTGAAACTCGATGTGTCGTGGATCTTCCAGGAATTTTTCCATGTACACCGTGGGGTTGCCGAAAGCAGTGCCCGCCTCGGCCTTGGTCATCGCGATTGCGTTTAATAACGCCGCTTCGGTGTGCACCGTGCGCATGCCTCTGCCACCGCCGCCGCCAGCGGCCTTGATGATAACCGGATAACCGATTTCATGAGCCAGTTTCAGGTTCTTTTTGCTGTCGTCCGATAGCGGGTCATTGTTGCCGGGGACGCAAGGAATCCCGGCTGCCAGCATGGCTTTCTTGGCGGAAATCTTGTCGCCCATCATACGGATGGTTTCTGCATTCGGGCCGATAAACACAAAGCCGCTTTGTTTTACCTTTTCGGAAAAATCGGCATTTTCGGACAAGAAGCCGTAACCGGGATGAATGGCTTCCGCATCGGTCACTTCAGCGGCGCTGATAATGGCCGGAATATTCAAATAGCTGTCGGCGGATGCGGCAGGGCCGATGCAGACTGATTCATCAGCTAGGCGCACGTGCTTTAGATCCCGATCTGCCTCGGAATGCACTGCAACAACCTTGACGCCTAATTCTCTGCAAGCACGTAAAATACGCAATGCTATTTCGCCGCGATTGGCGATAACGATTTTATCGAACATGAGTTTTCCGTCCCTGATGTTATTCAATGATGAATAATGGTTGGCCATATTCGACAGGTTCGGCGTTTTCAACCAGAATTTTAGTGATGGTGCCGCTTTTATCCGACTCAATTTGGTTAAGAATTTTCATCGCCTCAATGATGCACAAGGTGTCGCCGACTTGAACGGATTGACCCACTTCGGCGAAAACCTTGGTACCCGGTGAAGCGGAGCGGTAAAAAGTGCCGACCATCGGCGATTTAACAACATGCCCGGTGATTTTTTCTTCTGCTGGCGCTATTGCTGAAGCGGCCGCTACGGCAACAGGTGCAGGCGCATAGGCGACGGCAGCAGGAGCGGCAGAATAACGGCTAATGCGAATGGACTCTTCGCCCTCTTTGATTTCCAGTTCGGCAATACCAGACTCTTCGATAATCTCGATGAGTTTTTTTATTTTTCTAATATCCATAGTTTAGTGTCTCTCGGCTAATATCTGATGAGCGGCCAGTAAGGCCAATTCGTACCCTGTTGCGCCTAATCCGCAGATAACGCCTTTGGCAATATCCGAGAAATAGGACTGTTTTCTAAAAGGCTCACGTGCGTGGACGTTTGACAAATGAACCTCTATAAATGGGATTTGGGTTGCCAGCAGCGCGTCACGAATGGCGACGCTGGTATGGGTAAAAGCTGCCGGATTAATAATGATAAAATCAACGCGGGCTTGGTAAGCCTCGTGTATCAATTCTACAATCTCGTGTTCTGCGTTGTTTTGATGAAAATTAAGCTGATGATCGAGTTCGGCAGCTTTTTGTTCAAGATGTTGCTTGATGTCGGCGAGGGTTTGATTGCCGTAAAGACCGGGTTCGCGTATGCCCAACAGGTTTAAATTCGGCCCATTTAAAACAGTAATAGTCGCCATCAATCTGCATCAGTTAGGGTTAAAAAGCATTATTAGCTGCTAATTTTGCCCAATTTGTGGGGTTTTGTCCAGATATTCTATTTTTAGCAAAAGATAGCGGCAGGATTCAAGGTGTTTGGTGGCGTTATACTCATATCGGCTAATTTTAAAAGTTTTGGTAACTGTTCAGCCACAGATCAACACAGATTTAAACCACGCTCCTAATGTTTCTGCAATGCCTAAGTAAAGTAAAGTGGCCGCACTTAATCAACGCAAAACGTTTCGGACGAGGCAACATGCCCCCCATCCGGCTTGTGTAGTATTAGTCTCGTACGCGGCTTAAATCCAGCTCGCCTTTGAAGGCTTTCTGGCTGAGTGCGGCATAGAGGTTTTCCAATTCGGACAGGTTTTGCTGGTAGTGGGTTTTTAGGGATTCTACCTTTTCGACGATGGCGGCGAATTGGTTTTGTAATGTTAATGGAGGATTAAGAACCTCTAAATCTCCTAAAACTTTTGAGTTTAGATTTTTCATCGTAACGCCTTTAGCTTTGCTTTCTAAATAATTGCATAATGAAGTCTTATATATCTGAAAATGCAAAAGAACTGATGGGTAATTATTCTGTATTCGAATAAACATACTTCCTGTGCCACAAAATAATTTCTGATTGTCAGTTACTATTGCACAACGCCCAATTTCTCCTCTTCTTGCAACAACCACGTCATTTTTCATTAAATGATATGACTTTAATTCTCTATATTTATCTTCTGATAAAGTTAATTCAGTATTTGGGACAATTTTCCCGCCAATAATATGGCTTGGATTAATTAGCGGTACCCCATTTGAGATATAGTCTTCCGCATGTAACAAACTACCAAACGGGCCAATTTTTACTTCTGCAAAATCCTTTATTTTTCTTTTCTCCCAGCCCTTCTCATTCCGCACAGGGTCGCCAAACATTTCCAAAAACGTACTTTTCAGGAATTCATCCAGCAGGCGCAGGTTGTCTTTGCGGGAGGTAATGAGTGTTTCGACACGGCTCAGCAATGTAGCGATGCGGATTTGGTCGTCAAAGGAAGGAAGAGGGACTTTTATCGAGTCAAGAAATTTTTTAGTCAGCTTCCCTCTGGTTGCTCCTGTAATATAGCTATTCAGGTTCGCATGATTTAGATAGCTTTTGATATATGCCAAATTAATGTCAATTTTGGCTCGAAGAACATGGGCATGGTTATTTACCCAACATTTTTCATTGTAGATTGTTGCGCATATTTGATTGGCACCCCAGCCCCCACCATCCTCAGCGATACAAAGAATTTCTTCATCAAAGATATATTCATCTATATAGCAAAGAATGTTATTCGCGCCAATATATGGATATAACTGCTTCTTACTTTTAGTTTCGCGTTGCGCTGAATTTAAAGGGATGCGTTTGCTATCCAAATTTTCAGTTATTGCTCCCAAATAAGCTTGCCTCACCCCACCATCCCCTTCAACGCCAACAACTCCTTAACAATCCCGCCCTGAATCTGCCTCAGCGCCTCAATATCAAAATCCTCACCCACTTCGCTGACCAGCAATTTCTGCAAAATCGCTTCCGGCTTTTCATAGCGGATTTCCTCGAACACATCTTCCTTGTAACGGCTTAAACTCAGGTCGTAGTTTTCGGCGACAATCTCCTGCCGTGGCACGCTAAAATATTTCTGCTTGCGGTCGGATTCGTCTATTAACAATCGACGGTGATATTTGTCGGTTATATCCTGCAAATCGCCGTAGCTTTCCTGCTTGTTGCGCTTGTCATCCAACGAATAGCCGTCTCATAAAACCAGACCTGTTGCGTGGCAGGCTCATCTACTTTATCTTGCTTATCGTAGACCTTGGTGAATAACAAAATGGCGGTGCTGACACCGGCATAGGGTTTGAACACGCCGCTGGGCAGTGTAATTACGGCTTTTAAATCGCAGCGATCCACCAGGATTTTGCGCGCTTCGACAAACGCTTTGCCGGAACCGAACAATACGCCTTGAGGAACAATCACCCCGGCGGTGCCGCCTTTTTTCAGCAGGCGGTAGATGTTTTCAACAAACAGCAGCTCGGTTTTGGTGGTGCCAAGGCTCAAGCTCTCATTGATGTCGCCCTTGTCGATACTGCCGGTAAACGGCGGATTGGCCATGATGATGTCGTAGTGACTGGCCTCTTCAAAGCTTTTACTCAGCGTGTCCTTGTAATCGATATGCGGCTCGTCGATGCCGTGCATCATCAGGTTCATAAGACCTAAACGCACCATGGTGCTGTCGATGTCGTAACCCCACAGGCTTTCGTTGAGGATGCGTTTGGCGTTTTCGGTCAGGCTGGCACTGACCGAGGTGCGTTTAAAACCGTCTTCGTCGGTTTGCAGTTGTGCCGTGCTGCTGTCGTTATTTTTGGCGGCGTTTATCGCTAACTGGGTGACGATGTATTGATAGGCGCCCAGCAGGAAACCGCCGGAACCGCAAGCCGGATCTGCTATGCGGTGGCCCAGTTGCGGTTGCACCAGTTCGGCAATGAGCTTGATGATATGGCGCGGGGTGCGGAACTGGCCGTTCTTACCAGCAGAGGCAATTTCAGACAACAGGTATTCGTAAACATCGCCCTGAATATCCTGAAAAGCCTGGCCTTTTTCCTGCGAGTCGTTTTCCATCTCGTCATACATCTCGTCGATGGTTTTTACCGCTTCCACCAATAACGAGGGTTTGGGGATAATAAACACCGCGTTTTTCATGTGGTGGGTAAAGCTGGACGCCTGACCGT
>CAZAUB010000124.1:0-5656 GCA_964488195.1 uncultured Methylobacter sp.
CTGATGTCGGGAAAGTGGCTGCGGATTTTAATGGCATTAAACCTGTCCAGCTCAGCAATGAAATTGTTCGTCTCTGAGTTCTTCGCAAAGTTTTGCTCGGCCCATTTTTTTGCATCGGCCAGACTGGATTGATAGATCTGCTCATTTTGTTGAACCAGGGCGATTTTGACTATTTCCAGCTTTACCCTTAACTGCTCGCGAATAAACTGGGCTTCTTCCGGTGTTAATATTTCCTTGATCGGATGATCGGTGTGCCTGATGGTCACCATCTCTCCCAGTTGATCGAGCAGGTTGCGGCCTTCCTTATCGGTCGGCTCCTGCACTACTTTAGGTTGAGTCAATGTTTTTCCTGTATAAGGCAAATACAATGCTAATTTGTCGACCTGATCTTGCAGCGACTGAATTGAGGCATACATACCGACAATATCGGCCACTGCAACATTACGGATGGCCGTAATATCCTTGGCGATTTGTTCGCGTATTTTAAACGCTCCTGCATCCCCGCTTTCTCTCAGACGTTGATCCGCCGCTTCCAAGGCTTCACGGGTGGTATTAATATCGCCCATTAAATACAGGCGTTGATTGGCTATGCTTAGCAGGTATTCCGCATCGGCAATTAACCAGTCGCCGCGCGTTTTGCCTAATTGACGCTGCACTTGCGAAATTGCAGTATTTAGTTCATTCCGCGTGCTGTCCAGTTTTTCGGTATGTAGTTGAGAAAAATCCGCCAGGGTTTTGGTAAAATGGGTATCTTTCCCGGCAACATTAGCTTCTACGGTCGCCAGTTGCGATTGTATTGCGGCAAGTTGCGCCTGATAACCGCTAATCTGTTTTGATAACTCGATTAGTTGCATATCGCCTTTATTAACTTCTCCGCCCAAATTATCCTGTTGAGAGCGCAATTGCTGAAAAAGATAAAAACCGACACCTGCCACACTGATAATAATGAGCAGCATAATGATGCCAAACCAGAGTCCGCTATGCGACTTGCGAGCCTTATTATTTCCGCTCACATCCTGTTCTTGTTGTTCACTCAATTCGGCCACTCTATTCCCCTGTCACACACGTTATTACTGTCTCAAGAATTGCTGTATCGATAGGACTATCGGTCACAGCAATTCGATTAAATCCCATATCGGCGGCTATACACCTGATCCTATCGCTAACTACCACCAGGGGTATTAATGACAATAGCTTATTATTTTTTTCACCCAGCATGAAACTCAAGTTTTGCAACGCCTCGGTACTGGTTACGGTAATGACATCCAGGCGGTGTTGCTCCAGCAACTCGGCAACCGGTGAGCTATCAATTTCAGGGATTACTCTTTTATATACTTCCAGATAATCAACTTCTGCGCCTCTGCTACGCAACGTTGTTGCCAGCTGTTCACGTCCGCCTTCACCGCGAACGATTAAACAATGTTGCCCCCCGACTTGCTGTAGCTGAGGCATCGCCAGCAACGCTTCACTGCTATAGTTCTTTTCAGGCACCAAATCGACGGGCAACCCGGCCATTTTCATGGCCTGCGCGGTTGCCTGCCCGACTGCGGCGAATCCCCCCCGGCCCCCATTTTTCAAAGGGGGGCCGGGGGGGATTATGCGGGCTATTTTGCCACTATTCGCCTTTAGCGCAAAATTTACTGCATTAGCGCTGATAAAAATAACCCAGTGGAACTTGTCCAGATTCGCCAGTGTAGATACTATCTCATCGGCATCATCCCGCGAAACGATCTCCAGCGTGGGAAACCGGACGACTATCCCGCCCTGCTCTGCAATTAAACGGCTCAGGTTTTCCGCCTGATGCTCAGGCCGCGTCACTAAAACATGAGCACCGTTCAAAACCATGCTCAGTCAAACAGCGCTTGCAGAATTTTATCTGCGCCTTGAGCTAATAAGTCTTCAGCAATCATCTTGCCGATGGCTTCAGCCCTATCCAGGCCGCCTGTCCGTTCAGCCCGGTAAATCACGCTGCCGTCAGGACTGCCGACCAATCCGCGCATGAACAGTTGTTTACCCTGCATCTGGGCAAAACCGGCAATCGGCACCTGGCAACCGCCATTCAAACGCGCGTTCATCGCTCTTTCTGCGGTCACACACAGTCCGGTTTCGCTATCATGCAATACTCTGAGCATCTCGTTGATTTCCAGATCATCAACACGACATTCTATGCCTATAGCGCCCTGACCGATCGCCGGCAGGCTTATGCCGACATCCAGGCATTGGCTGATACGCTCAGCCATGCCCAGTCTCTTTAATCCGGCTGAAGCCAGAATAATGGCATCGTATTCCCCAGCATCCATCTTGGACAGACGGGTATTGACATTACCCCTTAACGACAATATTTCAGCTTTCGGGTAAAGCTCTTTAATCTGACATTGTCTACGCAAGCTGGATGTGCCGATTCTGGCATTGGTCGGTAAATCATGTAAGGTCGCATAATCATTGGAGACAAAAGCATCGGTCGGATCTTCGCGGGTTAAAATGGCCGCCAAATGCAGGCCATCTGGAAACTCTACCGGCACATCTTTCATCGAATGCACGGCAATATCGGCTAAACCCTCCAACATACCCTGCTCCAGCTCTTTAACAAACAACCCTTTACCGCCGATTTTGGCTAAAGGCGCATCTAGAATCTTATCGCCCTGAGTGGTCATTTTGACCAGTTCAGTCCTACAGCCCGGAAACGTGCGCTCTAAACGTTCTGCAACGTGCTCCGCCTGCCATAACGCCAAAGGACTCCTACGCGTTGCAATACGGATAATTTTTTCGGTCAAAAGAACACCTTTCATTTTCAACTATAAATGGCATTATTGTAACCCGTGTAAGTTGATGACAGTTAATCGAACTTGAGTTCCTTGCCTACAAGGATGTAGGCAAGGAGCGTTAGCAGGAGTATAAGCTTTAGTTGTATAATCTTTCATTTCCAGTCAATTCGCAAAAGCACACCATGACCAACGTTAATTCCGACAAACTTTCCAGCGCCCGTTTTGCCCAAGCAACTGACGCCTTTGTCGAAGTATTTACCGCTTCTGTCGATTTTGACCAGCGCATGGCGCAGCAGGACATTGAGGGGTCAATCGCCCATGCCAAAATGCTTAGCGCTTGCGGCATTCTGACCGAACAGGAACGTGACGCTATTATTGTCGGCCTGACCCAAATCGGTCAGGAAATAATTAACGGTGTATTTGTCTGGTCGATCAAGCAGGAAGATGTTCATATGAACATTGAAGCCCGCCTGACAGATTTAATCGGCATCGCCGGAAAAAAATTGCATACCGGACGCTCCCGTAATGATCAGGTGGCGACCGATATTCGTCTTTACCTGCGCAGTGAAATCAAACAAATTACCCATCAGCTCACGCGCCTGCAAACTGCCATTCTGGATTTGGCAGAGCAACATAGCGATACCATCATGCCGGGCTTTACGCATTTGCAGGTCGCCCAGCCGATTACCTTCGGCCATCACCTGATGGCCTGGTTTGAAATGCTCTGCCGCGACCGGGAAAGGTTGCAGGACTGCTGTAAACGCGTCAACATCATGCCTCTGGGAGCCGCGGCATTAGCAGGAACCAGTTACCCAATAGACCGCCAGATGACCGCTGAATTGCTTGGTTTCAGCCGACCTTCGGCCAACTCACTGGACTCGGTCAGTGATCGTGATTTTGCGATTGAGTTTGCGGCAGTCGGCAGCTTGATCATGATGCATTTATCACGTTTCTCTGAAGAATTAATCTTATGGTCCAGCGCCCAGTTTGACTTTATCGAGATGCCCGATGCCTTTTGCACCGGCTCATCCATTATGCCGCAAAAGAAAAATCCGGACGTACCCGAACTGGTGCGCGGCAAGTCAGGCCGGGTAACCGGTCACTTAGTTTCGCTGCTGATGCTGATGAAAAGCCAGCCGTTGGCTTACAACAAAGACAATCAGGAAGATAAAGAACCGCTTTTCGATACCGCCGACACGTTAATCAACTGCTTGCGAGCTTATGCCGATATGGTTCCTCATATCGAAGCCAAAAAAGCCAATATGTACACTTCAGCCAAACGCGGCTTTGCCACGGCCACCGACCTTGCCGATTACCTGGTACGCAAAGGCATGGCTTTTCGTGATGCGCATGAAGTTGTGGGCCTGACAGTACGTTTAGGCATAGAAAGCAATCGTGATTTATCGGAACTGTCCTTATCAGAGCTACAACATTTTTCGGGCTTGATTACTGATGATGTTTTTGATTATTTAACGCTGGAAGGCTCGGTCGCGGCTCGTAACCATATTGGCGGCACGGCTCCTGATACGGTCAAACTCGCCATCCAAACAGCACGACAAAGCTTACGCTCCGACTCACGCCCCTTACCTACACTCCTGTAGGCAAAACATAACTTCAGTCTAAAAAAATCGTTTTTTCATGACCAGACTACACCAAGAGCCCGCCATCCATTTAGGCTCACCAGGCGAAGATATCAGCATACAAGACCTCCAAACGATCAAGCACCGTTTTAAACGCTTGAATCAGTTTCGTGAGCAGCGTGTTCAGGAATTTCTGCAGCCTCGTCAACAAGCATTTTTAGATTTATTACCTTTGCTTTTTCATGGCAACTTTCCCCTGTTACCGGGATTTATTTCCTCTACGACACCCGCAGGACTACCTGAATACAATCCTAGTATCCGGACAATAAAGGCCGCCAGACAATTTGCAAGAAACTTCAACTATACCCGCGTAGCATCACATATTTACCCTATCGAAGGACTGTTTTTAATGGGCAGCGTCGGCAGTATTGCATTTTCCAAAACCAGCGACATGGATATCTGGTTATGCCATCAATCCGACTTGTTACCCGAGGCCATTGATGAGTTGCAAAAAAAAGCCACCGCAATAGAGCATTGGGCCACGTCGCTAGGACTGGAAGTGCATTTCTTCCTAATGGACAGCAGACAATTTCGACGCGGCGAAAATACTCCGATTTCTACAGAAAGCAGCGGTCAAACACAGCATTATTTGCTGCTTGAAGAATTTTACCGGACGGCAATTTATATTGCGGGGAAAAGCCCGGCATGGTGGCTGGTCCCCCCTCACGAAGAAGGTAACTACACGCGTTATATCAAGCATTTAATTGATAATCTCTTCATTCCCGAGCATGAACTTATCGATTTTGGCGGCTTCGACGCAGTCCCGGCTGAAGAATTTACCAGTGCAACCCTTTGGCACCTTTATAAAGCCCTGCATTCGCCGCACAAATCGTTATTGAAGCTGTTATTAATGGAGTGCTATGCCAGCGAATACCCTCATACTGAATGGCTTTGCCAGGACATAAAAAAGGCCGTTTATCAGGGGGATTTTATGACGACCGATCTCGACCCGTATTTGCTCATTTACCAAAAAGTCGAACGATATCTGCAAAAAGCTCATAGTCATGGAAGATTAGCCTTGGCTCGTCAAAGCTTTTATTTAAAAGTGATGGGGTCATCCGACAACACCATGGATTCCACAACCCGAGCATCCAGAGAATTATATATCCAACAGATCGCAAAACGCTGGGATTGGCCCGCATCGGCTATTGATGAGCTTAAATATCTGCGCTTCTGGAATATAAAAAAAGCAACGTCAGAACATGCCGTTATTGTGCAACAATTGACCCACTGCTACCGCATGATCATGGG
>CAZAUB010000124.1:5756-7058 GCA_964488195.1 uncultured Methylobacter sp.
TTAATCGAAGTTCTTTGCTGGCTGCTCATCAATGGGCTCTATCACAACCAACTACATCTCAATTTCAGCTCACATTCGCTCACAATATCAGATCAAGATCTGCGCTCAACCCTGAGGCAGATCAATCTTTTTTTTAGTCATAACTTTGACTACGATCCCCCGCTGGCTACCTACCAAGCCCCCAATGTCTCGCTGAACTCATTGATTATTCTAAACTTAGGAATCTCGGATAACGAGCGCCTGGTCGTCATGAGTGAGCGTTCTGATGCGTTAAGTTACGGCACGAACCAACAGTGTTTTGTTCAGTCTCTAAACAGGATTTCACTATCCAGCTGGGGCGAAATCACAACCAGCCAGGGCGAAGGCATAGAAGGGCTATTCACTTGTTTTACGGACATCATTAATAACAACAAAAAACCGCTATCTCAGAACAACCTGAAATTTGTTTGCCTCACTCCGAATCGGGCCAGAGGCATTATCTTCCGCGTTGAGGCGGTATTTAACACCTTGGTTAAACTCTTTTCCAAACAACATCATAATCGTTATATTTTACCTGGCGGAACCTCGTTTTATGCTTTCCAGATCAAAAATAAAACTCTACATTACAAAGAGTTAGCAACAAAAAAACTACTATTAAACGAATTAGCCAGCCCTCAGGCACAGTTCAGCACCATTCACTTTGATCAGGCTGTCCTCGAAAAAACGCCCATTCATCTTATTTACTCCCTGAATAGGCCGCAAGTGGTTCAACTTTTTTACTATGAAAGCAAGACGGACATCAGTGTATATATTATTGATGAAAAAGGAACTTTATATACCCAACGGCATAACAAAGAAAATCCTAGACATCTGCTAAGTCAATACTCCAGTTTTCTAGAATCCATCATCAACCGCAATCTTTTTGAATCATTTTTGACCATTGAATATTACGAAATCCAGAAAAGTTCTGTCGGCATTTTTTCTTATAATCCGGCACAACTGGAAGCCGCATCCTCAAACAAAAAATTAAGCCTACGCATCACTGGCGAAGTCGCCCACAAAGATATTATCTATACAATCTACTGTAATGAAAAAGAATTTTCCTCGCTAGACTACGGCAATCAAGTTTTTTATGCCGCTTACCAACATATACTTCAATTCAGGAATGATAAGATTAATTACCCTATTTATATTACCGATATTGACCTGCCCCTTTCTGCATTCCACATCGACAACCCAGAGCAACTGCAAACCATCCATTATTTAAACTACAAACAAAAAATAGAAAATAAGTTTAATATTTAACAGCCAATCTACGTAAAC
>CAZAUB010000125.1:0-7042 GCA_964488195.1 uncultured Methylobacter sp.
CCATGATTGTTTTACGGCGGCAAAGGTTTTCTGCATATCCGCAGATCGATAACGCTTGACCAGCTCGCCGGCATGGTCGCGGTCACTGCCTTGCCCCAACAGGAAAACAATCTCGATGCTTTGATCGGCTGCAAGCTCTACTTGAGTCGCCAATACTGCACACGGATCAAGCCCTGCTCCAACGCGATTTTTAAACGCTCTGGATTGGCTCAAGGCTATCGGCGCATCCAGGCTGCCGTTACGACCGATAAATTCAGTTCTATTGCAAGTCCAGGCAGTTTGTAGGCCGTCAAGATCGACAAAAGCAATACGCTGCCCAAAATCCATATCCAAGTGGTTGTAAGCAAACAGGGCGCCGGTCGCCTGATCCAACTCAGTAACAATATAAGGCGCAGTGTTGGTGCGAGAGGCTCCGAGCACCCATTCAACATAGGCTGTAACCGACAGTTTGCGGGGGCGGCCGGAATTGTTTTTCAACGTTAGAATTGAAATTTTGACCGGGTCGTCCGAACTTACAAATTGCAACAGTTCACTGTGAATCCCGTGAGAAGTATGCTCGAAACGACTGTAGCCCTGGCCGTGGCGAATCACATAGCCGGCGTTATCCACTCGAATCGGTAACGCAGTTGGCGTCCACAAATCGCCTGTCTCGTCGTCCTGTAAATAAAATATTTCGCCGGGAGGATCGCTGACCGGATCGTTAGACCAAGGCGTCAACTGGTTCATGCGGCTGTTAAGGCTCCAGGTACAACCGCCGCCCAGCTCCGAGACCGTAAACCCGAATTCAGCATTGGCGATCACGTTAATCCAGGGCGTCGGCGTCCATTGCCCCTTGCCTAGCACGATCACATATTCGCGCCCGTCGTCGGCAAATCCACCCAGCCCGTTAAAATATTCGAGATCTGTAGGAGTGATTAATGGCTCGCTCCTATCGACACCGGGTGCAGACAAGGCTTTGGGTTGGATAAAATCCGGCGTAGGCTTGGGATGCCGCATCAGCTGTTCAGCCAAGGTGCCGCGACTACTCAAAAGCACTGCGCGAGCCGAGGTTTGCAAGAGCACACGCTCCTCCTCTGTGAGCTGATCAGCGCGCAGCACAAAAATCTCTCCATGCCCACCGTACTCATGAACAGCGGTAAACGATTGATTTTCGCGAACCATGCCTTCCAATAAGGTCTGCAATTCATTGGTATAGGTAATTTCTTTTTCATTCAGAATCACCAAATCGACCGACAAACGTTTCATGCGCCAATATTCGTGGGCGCGCAATAACTGATCGGCAATAGCCCGATCTTCTATCGACGCTACCCTCAGCAATACAATGGGACGATCACCGGAAATACTAAGCCTCCATAAACCTGTGACATTTAACCGGTTCAGATGCATAAGCTTGCTACTCGCTCGTAGCGAAGGATCGGCATAGAGCAATCGATTAGCCAAGGCTTGAAATAACTGGGCTTCGTCAGGCTTGATACGTAGATGACGTAATTGGATCTGTGCATGAGTCCAGGCAAGATCGGAAACCCGATCAAAAGTAGCCGCGTTGTGATACTTATCGGCTAAATCTTCAACCACCTGCCGTGACGAGGCAACCAACGTGGTAAATGTCACATGAACAGTCGCGCCCGGTTCGATGCTGACCCGTGTACGCAGACTGAAAATCGGATCAAGTACCGCACCGACAGTATTGCTGAGCGGGCGACCATCGATCACAGCAACAGGCGCGCGCAGTGTTTGTCCTCGACCGCAAAATTTTACCCGGTCGGTTTCATATTGCAGTCCTGCGCCGATGTCGTTGCACGCCAGCACATGAGCGGCCCAAACCCGTGGATCATTGTCTGCCCTAGGCCGCCGTTGCGCGATGAGTCCGCACGCCTGCGGCAGGAATTCGGTCTGTATGAACAAATTTGAAAATGCGGGATGAGCGCTATCAGCCGTGGGTGGCGCCAGCACTATTTCCGAATATGAGGTAACCTCAATTTCCTGTGTATGCGAGCCGTTATTGGTCAAACTCAAACACCTGATTTCTGCGTCATCCTCAGGTGAGACAATGATTTCCAAGCGACTGGCTATTGTATTGTCTTCGCGAGAGATGCGCACCCGGTCTTCGAGAAAAACCACCTCGTATCGATCGGGAACTGCAGCAGTCGGTTGGTATCCGGCAGACCAAATCCTGCCGCTTGCCAAATTGCGCAAATAGATAAAACTGCCCCAACAATCGCGCGTCACATCTTCACGCCAGCGAGTGACCGCCAGCTTTTCACAAACACTATAACCCGACCCGGCGGCGGTGATCATCACCCCGTAACGGCCATTGGAAAGTAAATGCGTTGAGGGTACGAGAGACATCGGCGAAGGCTCGCGGCGCACTGACGGCTGTACTATTTCTTTTACTTCAGCTTCAGCTTGGGTGAAGTCGGGAATGCCACTATCAGCACCGTGCGGAACCCGCTCCTGCAACAGCATTTCAGCTCCCTGAATTATCGGTGTGCTATGGAAACGGCGTCGCATAACCGCATCGAGTACGACATTAGCCAAAGCCACCAAAGACATACCTTGATGATGAGCCATATAGCAGCGCACAAACGCCACCTTTTGGTTTTCCGCCAGCCGCGTCGGTGTGAAATCGAGCGCTTCGAAAAAGCCGTAACGCCCCAATGCACCAAGCTTTTCCAGGCGCTCAAAATTTACCGCAGCAGCATGGGTGTGGTACATCGCCGCCAAGGCTGTGGCATAGGGGGCAATAACCAAATCAAAGGCCAGTCCACGCTTCATCCCCAGACCGGGCACGCCAAAAGCGGAATACTGATAAGTAAACCACCGGTCGCGACCATTAAACGCCGATTCGGATACCCCCCACGGCACACTGCGCTCTTCACCGTATTCAATCTGACTCTGCACGGACAGACGACAGGTCTGGTCGAGCAGGCTGTAGCGCGGCGTATAAGTCACCAGCGAAGGCATCAGGTATTCAAACATCGAGCCGGACCAGGACAACAACACCGTGCCGTTCGCGGTGCGTGTCACCCGTCTCCCTAAGTGAAACCAGTGCGTGCTCGGCACTTCACGCTTGGCGATAGCGATCAAGCTGGTCAGGCGCGCTTCCGAGGCGAGCAGATCGTAATAGCTGTCGTCGATGACACTGCTTTCAACGCGATACCCAAGCGAAAACAAGTGCCTATTTTGATCATAGAGGAAACGAAAATCCATCTCGACGAATAATTGATGTGCCAGTTCCGCCAGCGCATTTACCCGGTGGGTCAGTACTTTCCAGCGTTGAACTTCCGGTTGCGTATGGTCGCCAAGGGGAAGTTCAAAATGTATCGACGAGCCTAAGTTTTCCATGTCGCGATCGTGAGAATGGATGTCACCGTGCAGCAGTGTAGCCCATGCCAGCACTTCGCTGTCATCCATAAGTTCGCCGCGCTCAGCGGCGTAAGTGCGCGCCAGATCCAGCAGGTTGTCGGCGCATGGGATCATTTGCCGCCACAAACGTACCCATTCTTCATGGTTGGCAGGTCTACACACCAACAAACCTCCAAGTTTGTCCGCTTTTTTCTGTAGTTCTTCCTGTGTCACTATCAGCATGCGCTGGTCATCGTTGATTTTGGCAAGTGCCGATAAGAGCAGCCTGTGGGTATCGGCAATACCGTCTAACACGACGGAAAATGCATACGGTTGCTGCGTCAACTCTTTACACCCCTGAACAAGCACCAGTAGATGTCCTGCCAAATTGCCGCTATCCACGGTTGAAACATACTTGGGTTCCAGCGGGTGTAAGCTGCGCGTGTCGTACCAGTTATAAAAATGTCCATGCAGTCGCGGCAGCTTGTTCAGCGTGTCCAGGGTTGCCTCCAGCCGGTCAATAGTGTCTATAAGACCCAGCCAGCCGAAATCGTGCGCGGCGAGTACCGATAACAGATAAAGACCAAAATTTGTCGGCGAACTGCGATGAGCGATAACGGGGTCAGGATCTTCCTGAAAATTATCCGGCGGCAGATGATTTTCCTGCTCCGTTACGAAGGTGGTAAAAAATCGCCAAGTACGCCTGGCGACTAGTCGTAACTGCAATGCATCTTCAGGAAGTAATAATTCAGCCGGATCCAGTCTCGGCGGCAAACTCAGGATATGGGCAATGATTGGAGACAGTAACCACAACAACAGGAATGGCGCTGCAACTTCAAGCGAAGCGGGATTGAACAACAGCACTACCGAACCGGCGCAAACTACCACGATAGTCACGCTGCCCAGTGGCCTAATAAGGTTCTTCACAGCGTGTCCCGCCGATGTCTTCGCTTGCAGCGCAGTGACCCACCTGAGCAATTTTCGTCGGGTGATAAACAGCCGCACCAAGGTGCTTACGATGGCGTCAGTCATCAGCCAAGCCTGTTGCGCCAGCAGTGTTAGCGTAACCAGGCTATGGCTCAATCCCATGAATACATTTTCTGTCGTGGAGCGAATCTGATTACGCAACGGAATGTCGGTACGAAGTCTCATTCCGGCAGCGATGGCCAGTAAGGCAGGAACAGTCAACGCTATCAACACCATTCCCATCAATATCACAAACGGCGCACCGGGTATAGCCCAAGCCGCTAACAGGGTAAGAAATGCGCCCGGCGCCGAAAAAGTCCGGCGTAAATTATCCAGCATTTTCCAGCGCCCAATCAGCGGCATGTCTTTGCCGAGGGAACCAAAAACCCAGGGCAATAACTGCCAGTCACCACGCGCCCAACGGTGCGAGCGAGACGCGGCAACTTCCGTATGAGATGGAAATTCTTCAAACAACTCAATATCGCTGACAAATGCACAGCGGGCGAACACGCTCTCGAATAAATCATGACTGAGCAAGGTGTTTTCCGGAACGCGTCCGGCCAACGCGGCCTCAAATGAATCGACTTCATACAAGCCCTTGCCGCTGTATGTCCCGAGCCCGAACAGATCCTGATAGACTTCGGACACGGCAGTCGAATAGGCGTCCATACCACATGCGCCGGAAAAAAGCTGATGAAACAACGAGTGCTCCCGTCTGCGCGGCAGGGTCGGTGTAACTCTTGGCTGGAGAATACTGTATCCGCTGATCACACAATTCGTGACCGGATCAAGGACAGGCCAATTGAGCGGATGGGCGGCTGTACCTACCAACTGTTGCACCGCGCCGATAGGCAGTTTGGTGTCGGCATCCAGGGTAATGACATAACGAACACCCGGTGGAGCAAACGCCGGTTTTCCATGAATCGGCATAAAAGAAGTGTCCTCTGCACCGCGCAGCAATCGATTAAACTCATGCAACTTGCCGCGCTTGCGCTCCCATCCCATCCATTTTTTCTCGCTTGGGTTCCAGTCACGTTTGCGGTGATACAGGAAAAAACGCTGTTCTCCGTACTTGGCATTAAGCGCGTCAACCCCGGTAATGGCGGCGTTCAACAGCAAGGCATCGTCCGGCATGCTTTCCTGATCCGCATCCACCCAATCGGATAACAGGGCAAAACGAGCATCGCCGGCCGGATTGGACAAATAGTGAACCTCCAGTTCATCGATTTGTCTTTCCACGTTCTGCTCGCTGATAAACATGGTCGGCACCACAACAAAGGTGCGCAACGTATCCGGGATACCGTCCTTCAGTTCAAGTCTGGGTAAATGGCGTGGCGGCACAACTGCAATGACGAATCGGTTGACCAAACCCGCAGCAATATCCGAAGCAGGAAATAAGGCAAACAGCGCAATCAGGGCAATCGGCAAACTGCCTAGTCCAGCCTCGATAGCGGCGCTCAAAGGTAGGGCCAGCAAGATTAGCGTACACACACCCAAACTGCCCAGATAAGCGACTGCCGAATGCGCGACATAAGCGCGCAGTAACTTTTGACTGAAGTTAGGGTAAAAGCCAACTTCTTGTTCGAACTCGCCCCGACCGGCGCCGATCAAGTAATAGCCTGGCTCTTGTCGTTGCCGGTCGGCTCCCGATTCTTGACTGACACGCTCAAGCTTGTCGATGACTTTATGGGCGATTTCCATCTCGGCATACGGTGAACGTTTGGCAAGATCTTCAATCGCATGACGGTAGCGGTCACGGGTAAGAAAATCCATCGCACAGTAAGTGGGGTGAATACGCAAACATTTATCCACCAGACTCGCATCTTCAACAAATTGTGGCCAGTCGAACGCCGATATGGCACGCATACTGGTGATGATATTGCGTACAGTCAGATTGGCGGCAATCTGGCCGGCGTGTTCACGGTGTACGATTTCATCCAGAGTGACGCCCTGATTGCTGAGCCATTCATCCAGAAAGTCGAGTGTAGGCGCAGTACCCGGATGTGGGTCGTGCAAGCGTTGTACGATCTGAACCGCAAAGGCCTGACGCAATGGCACGGCTGGTAAGACGGCAGTCTTGGTCGAAAAATCGAGTTTTTCGGCTTGGTCAATAAACTCATCAGCTTGTCGCCGTCCGGCTTGCGAGCGCATGACTTTTAACGCCAGCCGACGCAAATTCTCAATCATCACAACACGTAGCGTGATCGGTAGCGCCCAAAGCTCGCCAATACTGAGCGGCTGAATCTCCTGATAGGCGCGTATGAAATGATTCAGTTGTTCAGGAGAAAAACGGCTATCGGTATGAGCAACCAGAGCCCAGGCAATGCCATAGACACGCGGATAACCGGAAAGGAAGCCACCTGTTAACTTGGGCAATTGATTGTAAAATTTTTCTGGCAGGTAGACGTTGATGTCATTGATCTGCTCTTCAATCACATGAAAATTGTCGAGTAGCCATTCTGCGGCCGGTGTAATGGCTCGCTGTTCGAGCGCCGCCTTACTTATGGATTTGTAAGCCTCAAACAACACCCGAGAATTCTCGCGCACCCTCGGCATCATTTTGAATCCGTCGGGACGAATCTCGGCTTTTTGCGCTTTCGCTAAACTGATGGCATGCTGCTCCAGCCGTTCGTTGCTAAACAACTCAAATCGGATTGGATCGTCTTCACCGCCTGGATCATCAAGCCTAGCGTTCCACCTATGCTTCCGTAATTTTATCATCTGTATTCCC
>CAZAUB010000126.1:0-2905 GCA_964488195.1 uncultured Methylobacter sp.
ACAAATTCGGCAATCGTCTTTTTATCCATAACGTGCCCGACTTCGTTAATTGATTTAACCATGGCAAGATCCACTTTATCATCGAGTATATCCTTAACAAACAAACCATCAATTTTAAGATAATCGACCGGCAGGTTTTTTAAATAGGCGAAAGAAGACAAGCCGCTGCCAAAGTCATCCAGTGAAAATAAACAGCCCCGCTCTTTTAATGAATTAATGAATTTAGTCGCATAGGATAAATTGGCGATGGCGGCTGTTTCGGTGACCTCAAAACAGATTTTATGGGCCGGAATTGCCCACTTGGAGAATTGTTCAGAAAGAAACGCCAACATAGTTTCATCGGACATCGACAGCCCGGATAAATTAACTGAACACAACGATAACTTATCCAGAAAACCCGGCTTCGTCGCTATCCATTCAAACAAATGACTGATAACCCAGCGATCCAGCGCGGGTGCCAGATTATAACGTTCTGCCGCCGGTAAAAATGCGCCGGGGGGAATAATGCGACCATCATCATCCTGATAACGAACCAACGTTTCAAAATGCATGCTTTCCTCATGATGAGCAATTGCTACTATCGGCTGCCCGTACAGGCAAAATCGATTTTGTTCCAGCCCCTGCTGAATTTTTTCTACCCATTGCATTTCTCCCTGCCTCATCGCTAACTCTTCATCATCAGGACGAAAAATATGCACGCGGTTGCGGCCTTTATCTTTTGCTGCATAACAGGCGGCGTCGGCCTCTTTAAGCAGGTTGACGGCATTACCACTGGAACCGTTTATAGCTGAAATACCAATGCTCACACCTATGGTAAAGCTTCTATCTTCCCAGGCAAAACGGAAATCTTTAACCAAATCACGTAAATTCTCACAGGCTCGAAACGCCTCATTTAATGAGCAATTGTTCATCAACACGCCAAACTCGTCACCGCCCAGACGGGCTACAAAATCATGCCTCCTTATATGTTGCCTTAACAACTCACCCAACTGTCTAAGCAATTCATCACCGGCAAGATGCCCGCAGGTATCATTAACCACTTTAAACTGATCCAGATCCAGATAACACAAAGCATGCTCCGAACTATCGGCATAAGCCAATGCTACTGCCTGCTTAATATAACTATCGAACTGACTGCGATTAGCCAAGCCTGTCAAAGCATCATGACTCGCCTGATAAGCAATTTTTTCACTCAATAAGCGAGCTTCTGTTATATCTTCACCCACCAGCAATAAACTGCTTTGCTGATGTTCATTTTCGACCAATCTCGCTGTGGACCTAACCCAAATAATCCTTCCTTTATTACAAATCTGTCTAAATTCCTGTTTATAGACCAGTAAAGGACGCGTCAAGCAACGTTCAACCAAATCATGCATGATAGGCAAATCATCCTCATGAACAAAATCAAAAATCGAACAACCTTGCAATTCGTCAACAGATAAACCCAGATGTCGCGCGCCGGTACGATTAACCGATAAAATACGACCGTCTACCTTCAGATTAAATACCATCGTCGGATTATCATCATAAAGCGCCAAATAACGGTCTTTTGCCAGCGTCAAAGCCTGATTTTGGGCCTCAACAGTACCAATCAAGCCATTAAAGGCATCAACCAGAACGCCTAACTCATCATCATTAACTTTAACCGCTCTCAACGAATAATCTTTTGTATCGCTAATTTTTTTAACTTTATCGACAAGTTTTTTTATCGGCGAGGAAATTAGCTGCAACAATGGTGTTGACAGGAAGAAAGTTAGTATTGATATACAAATCAGCACTAAAAATATCAGCCCTATAAATTGCACTTTACGCCAATAAGCCAGAGTCAAATCGGCGTGAATATAAACAGTACCCAATTCCGAAGCATCTACAATAATCGGTTGGACTACGTATAAATGAGCATCCTCAAATCGGATCTTTTCAGATTTAACTGATACAGGACATGTCCATTGGTGATGGCTGCTTTTCTGTAATTGTGCAAAAACAGTGTCTTGTGCATCATAAAGACAAGCTAGCTGCACGTCCGGCAAGTTATCGAATACGGCCAAATTTTCATTGGCTAAATCCCTGTCCCCAAACATTAATGCAGCGGTGCTGCGATTACCTACGATTTGAGCCAGGGTTGATAAATCATCCTGGGTATTTTTCTGAAACTCTGAAATTTCAAGTACTATCAACAACACACTGGCAAACAACAAAGAGGTAATACTGGAAAATATTAAAATCAGCAGTAATTTTCGGTTTATAGACAGATTACGAATAAATTTAATCATTGTTGCCTCCCTCAACAAGCTCAGCGACTTCCAATAATTTTGCACTTATTTTTAAATCGCTCTGTTGCAGCATTTTCAGATTAATTTGTAACTTTATTTTGCCCTGCCTGTTAACAAAGCCAATCATTCCGCCCTGAGCTGCAAACTCTTTGCTTTCACCCACGGTTAATGATTTATCAACGTCGTGAACAACCAGCATACCTTTGAGTAAAAGGTTATCTTTGATGGAGGCACTGATAAAAAGGATATGGCAGCGCTGCTCTTTATTGAAGCTATTAAACCTGAATAGTTTAATAGGTCGTCCGAATGCTGATCGCTGTTCAATGGGATCGATTAAATCGCCAAAAGGATCTTCACCCACAATACAGAGATTAAAGGTTTCGCTCTTATCCTCAGGCCAAGTAATAAATTTGGTGAAATTGTATAAATAACCAGCTTTTACTTTATATTCGACATCGGCATCATCAGCGATGACCTGCTGTGAAAACAACAAGACTACACCAAAAAAAACACCTGATAAGTTGATAAGCTTCATTTATTCCGGCGTGTAGGATACGTGAGTAAGTATAGACATTGTTTCGCTATATTTATTATTTTTTTCATCTAAACCTTGTTGATTTACGCCTTCAGTC
>CAZAUB010000126.1:3005-5718 GCA_964488195.1 uncultured Methylobacter sp.
CGTTCGTGTCTTCGTGGTGACACATCCGCCTTAATCTTCCGAAACGTCAAATTGATCCGTGGCGTTTTCAGTTTTTTGGTTTTAGGCACCGCATGCATCCAGTGGTGTTGCAAGGTTCCGGCCATCACTAACAAATCGCCGTGACCTAAAACTATATCCAGTTTTTCTTTGCATTGTTTATGATGCAGTTTGAATAAGCGCTGATCGCCGAGGCTCAATGACACAATCACCGGGTTCAGTCCCAGCTCTTTTTCATCATCGGCATGACAGCCCATAGAGTCTTTGCCGTCACGGTATAAATTAGCCAATACGCTATTGAAGGTACATTGGCATTGCTGTTCCACTTTCTCCCTGATTGCCTGTAACACCGGAGTCCACGGCATCGGCTGATGATTAACGCCCGAATAGCGATACCAGGCATCGGGGTCGCCGTACCAGCACATCAGGCGGGGTATTTTAACCCACCTGCCGTAGATAAAAATAGATTCTTCTTGCCAAGCCAGATCGGCTTGCAACTGCGCAAACAGCAGACCGGACTCCGGCTGCTGGTAAAACTGCTTAACTAAGTAAAGCTCGCCGTCAAAGGGGACTAGGTTGGGTGTCATCAACGTGCAGCAAAAAACCGTTTCATCACTCTGATCATGTAATCGTGATCTAACACCCCGGCGCTTTCCCTGATGCTGTGCATCGCCCACATCGGGCTGCCTACATCGATTGACCGGATGCCCAGTTTTGCGGAGGTAATCGGCCCGATAGTGCTGCCGCAAGGCAGATCGCAGCGGTGCGAATATTTTTGGTACGGCACACCGGCCTGTTCGCACCAGTCGGCAAACATCGCTGCCGAGACGCTTTCCGAGCTGTAATTATGATTGGCGTTGACTTTAATCACCGGGCCTTTGTTGACGCTGACTTTATGATCGGGATCGTAAGCATTAGGGAAATTAGGCTGATAGGCATGCGCCATATCCGCGCTGATCATGAAGCTTTTCGCCAACGCCCTGACATAATCTTCGCTGTCGGTTGCAGTCGTTAGGGCTATGCGCTGGAGCACATCGGGCAGGAAACTGCCGTCAGCGCCTTTGTTGCTTTGGCTGCCGATTTCTTCATGGTCGAACAACGCACACACCCGCGTGCCGTCCGACTGCTTGATGGCATCATCAAGCAGCGCCTGTAATGCGGCATGACACGAGGCCAGATTATCCAGTTGGCTGTCTGCATAAAACTCGTTTTCCGCCCCCCAGAAAGCGCCTTTCTGCGTGTCGTACACGGCCAGATCCCAGGATAAAATACGCGCAGCTTCTATGCCTGTCTGCTGTTGCAGCAGCGCTGAAAAATAGGCTTGCGGCAGTTGTTCTTCGGTCAATGCCGATAAGATCAACGGCAATTCGGTCTGCTTTTGCAGTTTTAGGCCTTCTTCATTAACCGCCCTGTTCATGTGTATTGCCAGATTAGGCAAACGCAGCAGCGGCTGATCGAATTTGACCAGCAGACTGGCGATCTCGTCCTGATCGTTTTTATAAGCAATCCGTCCGGCAAGGCTTAAATCCCTGTCGGTAAAAGTCGCCAAAATAGGCCCGCCGTAAACCTCGACGCCCAGTCTTAACAAGCCGTCCGCACTGCTGGCGGCATTCGGCTTTATTCTTAAGCCGGGGGAATCGGTATGTGCGCCGATAATTTTAAAGCCGGTTTCAGCCGGCGGTTTTTGTCCCTGTATAAACAGGACGATAGACGAATCGTCGCGCACCACGTAATAACGCCCGCCCGGCTGCAATGTCCACTTGGCCGTTTCGTCAAGACGCTGCCATACCGGCGTTTGCGTCGCAAGCTGAGCTTCAATGGTTTTAACGACATGCCAAGGACTAGGGCTGGCATCGATAAAATCGAGTAAATTTTGAACTTGTTGACGAGCGCTCATGATCTTTCTTTCAAGTCTAATGCCGCAGAATTAATACAGTAACGCAATCCTGTCGGTTGCGGGCCGTCCTCAAACACATGGCCTAAATGCGCATCGCAGGACTTGCAAGTCACTTCAACCCGGCGCATGCCGTGGCTGACATCGACATGTTCGGCCACGCTGTGTTCAGTCAACACACCCCAAAAACTCGGCCAGCCGGAGCCGGAATCATATTTTGTCGCCGAATCGAACAGCGGATTGCCGCAGCAAATGCACTGATAAACGCCGTCCTTTTTGCAATCGGCATATTTGCCGGTAAACGGCGGCTCGGTGGCTTTAAGACGGCAAATATTAAACTGCTCAGGCGTTAATTTGTCTTGCCACTGTTCATTAATGTCGCGTTCTTTATCTGTCATTTTTTTCACCCATAACAACAATTTATAATGGCGCGTATTGTACGCGGTCAAGACCGCATAGCCAAAAGACTGCCGGTCATAATCGATGGGGGGAAAACATCGATTAGTTATGATTTTTGCCTATGATACAATGCAATAGTTAAAAATTTTAAATGTGTGATCAACCATGACAGAACAAATGACTAGCGGGATCGAATTAATGTTTGCCGGGATGGGCATCGTGTTCCTGTTTTTGACCATGCTGGTAGGCGCAATCAACATCATGTCGGCCGTGGTGCAGCGCTATTTCCCGGAAGTGCCGATGTCAAAATCAGTCCCCGGCATTACCTCCGACATCGATAAAAGCGTGGTTGCGGCAATAACGGCCGCCGTGCATCAATACCGTAAGAAACATAACTAACGA
>CAZAUB010000126.1:5818-7029 GCA_964488195.1 uncultured Methylobacter sp.
GTTTCAGGAGAAACAACAAGCATGTCCACCGATATAAAGCAGCCCTTAGGTATCACCGAAGTCGTTCTGCGTGATGCCCATCAATCTATTTTGGCAACCCGGTTGCGCATCGAAGACATGCTGCCGATTTGTGAAAAGCTCGACCAAATCGGTTACTGGTCTATCGAGTCCTGGGGCGGCGCCACTTTTGATGCCTGTATCCGTTATTTGGGTGAAGATCCCTGGGAAAGACTGCGCCTGCTGAAAGCCGCCATGCCCAACACGCCCCAGCAAATGTTATTTCGGGGCCAGAATATCTTAGGCTACCGGCATTATGCCGATGATGTGGTGGACAAGTTTGTCGAGCGTTGCGTAATCAACGGTATCGACGTGTTTCGCGTTTTCGATGCAATGAATGACATGCGCAACATTGAGCATGCCATCAAAGCCGTACTCCGCACCGACGCGCATGCGCAAGGCGCCATCTCCTACACCACCAGTCCCGTACACACCATGGATTTATGGGTGGGTCTGGGCAAACAGATTGAAGACATGGGTGCGCATTCCATTTGTATCAAAGACATGGCCGGATTGCTCAAGCCTTACGATGCGTTTGAACTGGTCAGTCGCCTGAAAGCCAGCACCCAGATTCCAATCCATCTGCATTGCCATGCAACCACCGGCTTGAGTGTGGGCAGCATCATCAAGGCCGCCGAAGCGGGCGTTGATAATGTCGATACCGCCATTTCATCACTGAGCATGACTTACGGACACAGTCCCACCGAGACCATCGTCGCCAGCCTGGAAGGCACCGGGCGCGATACCGGCCTGGATCTGGTCGAACTGGAACACATCGCCACCTATTTCAGGGACATACGCAAAAAATATGCGCAATACGAGGGCAGCTTAAAAGGCGTCGATAGTCGCATCCTGATTTCCCAAGTGCCGGGCGGCATGCTCACCAACATGGAAAGCCAGCTGAAAGAACAAGGTGCCGCCGACAAGTTCGACGAGGTCATGCTGGAAATTCCCCGTGTCCGCGAAGACTTGGGCTTTATCCCGCTGGTCACGCCGACGTCTCAAATCGTCGGCACCCAAGCCGTGATCAACGTGATGAACGGCGAACGCTACAAAAATATCACCAAGGAAACTGCGGGGGTTTTAAAAGGCGAATACGGTGCAACGCCTGCGCCGGTCAACAAAGCCCTGCAAGACAAAGTGCTGAATGGCGC
>CAZAUB010000127.1:0-1914 GCA_964488195.1 uncultured Methylobacter sp.
TTTATTTTTTAACCCGCCGGGAACCAACTTCCCAGTGGGAATGTTTTGTCTCCCGGTTTTTTTAATTGAAATTTGGAGATAAACCATGAAAGAAGTAGCAATGAAAGTTAACCAAGCCAACCTGGTCAAAAGCTTGAAATTCAGCTTTACCAATAAGACCACGGTTCTTGGCGAGCTGATGCAAAACGCCCGCCGCGCTAATGCGACTCAAGTCGTTTTTAAGTTTGCACCTGAAACCAAAATTCTTCGGGTAACTGATGATGGTTGCGGTATCGATTCTATCGAGACCCTGTTGACTGTCGCTGAATCCGGATGGGACGCCGATGTGGTTGCTCAAGAGCATCCATTTGGTATCGGCTTTTTGTCCGCCTTATTTGCTTGCCGTCACATGACGGTTGTCAGTAAAAGCGGTCGAATTTCAGTTAATACTGACGATGTACTGTCGTTCAAGCCTGTCATCGTATCGCCTGTGACTGACTGGGATGGCATTACCGCTATCACAATGCTTGGCGTTGATCTGGAAATCGAACAAATCGAGAGCATGCTTAATCAGCTTGCACAGGGTTTTCCGATTCCAGTTGAATTCAACGGCACAAGCCTTGATAGAAAATGTGCGCTTGATTCAGGACTTCACTTCGTAGATACCGAAATTGGTGCTGTCTATTTGGATGGTGTGGATAAAGCGGACAATGTTGTTCGTGATTTTGAAGTGTACCTACAGGGCTTGCCCGTTTACAGCTCTTATAACTTTAGATTGGTTAATCGGCATATCATTCATCTTGATTCTTCGCGTTTTTATGCGCGTTTACCGGATCGGGATAAGCTTATTGATGAAAAAGAAGTCATTGCTCTTGTCAGAATCGTCTTAGCGCAAGAAATGGAGAAGCATTTTACGTTGTTTAAAACTACAGCACCTGCTGATGTTTTTGTGCTCTTTTACGACACGCTGAAGCACTGGAAACTATTAAGCTTGCTTAATGACGTCCCCGTTGTTCCTCGTGAAGTTCTTCACGAATATGACGATTACCCTGTGTGTGACACCGAAGTCTATAGCGATTTTACGCGTCACCCTGACAAAGCATTGACCAGATCAGAAGTTGAAAGTCGCGAAGTTGTTAACTTTAATGATGATATGCAGAATGAAGGCTCTGCTTTGCACATGTTCGCATGGAAAAGGGAAAGCCTGATTTATAACGATGGACTTGATAATGATCACTGGATTTATCCTATGATTCGGTATCTCGATAATGAAGAATTGACGACTGAACTGGTCAATGCATCACACGGAGCGCTTTTTGAAGGTGAGTGGACTACGGTCTATGTGCATTTTTGTGACGCTTACCGAATTCAGATTGGCAACGATGTGGTTGAAATTACCGACTCCGCTTTCTACCACGGTGAAGATCAAAGTGGTTTAGCTGTTGTGCCAAAGGGTGATGCTTCAGGTTATGTCCTAAAACAGATCTCAAGCTATAAATCTGAGTACGACGAGTTCCAGGAATCAACGCATGAGTCCGATGTCTATGCTTTTTCCTCGTTTACTGTCGCAAATACGGCAAGTGATCCTGCTGATGCAATGAAGAAATTGATACCTAGTTCTTTTAATTGTCCATCGCTAAATAGCAAGTCGTTTGTTATTACCCTGGATGATGGCGGCAAAGTTGCTTCGGTAACCGCTGTTTAATTCATTATTTTCATTTAACCCGACCGGGAAACACTTTCCCGTCACGGATATTAGTGTTTCCCGTTTTTCCAGGAAACCATTATGAGCAATATCACGTTAACAAACGCTTCTTTACGCGCTTTAATCAATGTTTGCAAAACGTCTTTAGAGATTAAGCAAACGATTGAACTAGGTGCTATTGGCGTGTCAGATGAAGGCGAACCGGTTTGGGAGGAATCTTTAGACTGGCC
>CAZAUB010000127.1:2014-6970 GCA_964488195.1 uncultured Methylobacter sp.
CGGGAAAATTCATTTTCCCACTGGGACAATTGTTTTTTCCCGCTTTTTACTTTTCAAAGCAGGAGAAAAATCATGACACCATTTTTTCAAAAGAAAGTTGACCGTCGCAGCCGTTCCGCAATGGTAGGTTTTTTACAAGGGCATTTCCGTTATAACACGATGAATTCGTGGAATCGTTTATCGTCCTATGCCAATAACATCAAGTTTCACCGTCTTGGTTTGTCGTCTTCACAGGATGATAAGGCTTATGAATTACTGGGTGTTGATTATTGGGATGACATTAGAAGTCCTATTGACGACTTTACTTATGAGCAAGGTCATCGTTATACCATTGGTTCAAATGGACGTTCTAGCGGTTATCTGGTTTTGCATGATTCTCATCTGCAACTCACCGGGCATCTTAGTTACTGTCCTACCTGTTCTCAGCGGAATTTCAAAAAAGTGCCGCCGGTAACTTTTCAGGACAATAACGAAGAAGTTATTGCTCAAGAAATACTCAAAAGCCAGAATTCTTGGCTACCTAAAGTATATCTTGGGCAATCTACAATTCAGGACTTGTCCATTTCAGATGATGAGAAATTTTCTCTGATTATTCGGCTCAAATCTCAATTGGCAGACTGCTCTTTATCAAATGCCTGTGGTGTTTGTGGAAATCCCCGATCCAATTTCAGCGTTCCGCCTTCACGATTAATGGTGGCAAATAAAAGCATTGATCAGAGCGAGGACTTTTGTGCCGAAGATTGGTCAATGGGAAGCCTTCGCGATCGGGTTGAACTGGTTTGCGCGTTTGATGCAGCATGTGATTCTGTCCGTAGCAATTTTATCAATCTTCTTGATGATTATGACGTTGTTGAAATTACCGAACATCGTCCTGTTCAAGTCAAGAAGCTTGTAGCTCACGCTGCTTAGAAGGTTTTTTTATGTTGACTGAAGCCGATGATGTTTTGGACGAGGATCTGGAAGCGTGTTCGGAACACTACCAGAATATCCTCAACGAGACTTTGCCGCAGTATCAAGCCGCAAAACTTGCGCGTGAACACTATGGCATTGAACTTGATGATAAAACGCTGAATTCAATCTTGCAGCACTTTGCTTGCACGCCATCACCGCTTCATAAATGCGTGAAAGATGGCTTGAGAAACGCAGGTTTGTTATGAATTAGATTAATGGCGTTGCTTGGCTTGGTTCACTTACCGTTATTTTATAGCCTGCAAACGAGGATCTGGTCGATGTGACATTATGTAAATTGGCTTTACCTTTACCAGTATCTTAGGCGTGCGACCGCTGAATACTTGTGTTAGATACTTCAATTAAATCACCCATCTGGGAGAAAAATACTTTCTCCTTATGGGGCATGTTTTTCTCTCGGATGGATTTTTCATCCTGCCTTCCGGGACTTCCTCAATTTTCCCTGGACGGGCATTAAGGAAGTCTCGGTTGTCGGGACATTTCTAGGAGAAAAATCATGTTTTACCGCAATATTAAAATTGGAACTCAAGTGCGTCCCGTTTGCGACGATATTCTTCCTGGCGTAACCAAAGAATCATTGGGGGAAGTTGTTAGACTCAAAGAAGTGGGTCGAGGTAGCAGGGACTTCTACGTAACGATTCGATGGGATAACGGTAAAGAATCTTATTTGAATGCGATGTTTTTCATTAAGACTGTTGCTATTGTCGATAAGGTGATCGCATGAACACTCAGTCGATTGAATCTGACGTTATCAGAAATGCAGTTCGTGGTTCCTGGTTGTCCGTTTTGGATTCCCTGGCGCCCGAGCTTGAACGAGCTATTTTAAAACCTGGCCGGCACATTGGTTGTCCTGTCCACGGTGGAAAAGATGGCTTTAAATTGTTTCGTGATGCCGACATCTCAGGTGGAGGCATCTGCAATACTTGTGGCGCCAAACCCGATGGTTTTTCGTTATTGATGTGGCTTAGAGGTTGGAGTTTCCCCGTTGCATTAATGGCCGTTGCCAATGTACTTGGGTTGTCGACCGATGAACATCATCAAAGACCCCTTGTTGCGCAGAGGCCTGTTTTTACGAAGTCAAAATCCTCTGTGGACGATAACTGGCTAAAAGCGATTCTTCGTACTGTGTGGCAGGAATCAAAATCGGTTCATCATCCAGACGCCGAGCCTGTAAGGCTTTATTTGCAGTCTCGCGGCCTGGATAGCTTGATTCCCGATTGGCCTTCAATCCGTTTTCATCCCAATATGCAGTACAAGGATGATAACGGTAAATTGATCGGTTATTATCCTGCCATGCTTGCATTGATCCAAAAGGGCAATGAAGCCATCACCATTCATCGCACGTTTCTGACGCACGATGGGTGTAAAGTTAGTGCGGATTCTAAGAAATGGATGCCGGTACCGTCTGATAAGATTGTGACGGGTTCTGCTATTCGTTTAGGTAATCCTGGTCGCGTGTTGTGCGTTACTGAAGGCATCGAAACGGCTTTGGGTGTTATTGAAGCTACCGGTATGGTGACATGGCCGTTGATTAATGCAACATTGATGGCAAGGTTTGAAATACCTGACGGTGTTGAAAAACTGATCATCTGGTCGGATTTAGATCGTCCGTCATTGTTAAGAGGTATTCAGGCAGGGTCTGAAGCTGCGACAAAACTTGCCGAGCGTGCAGAAGCCCAGGGAATTGAAGCGGTGATTCGTGAACCCAAAGGGCCAATACCGGTCGAAGTCAAAAGTATCGACTGGCTGGATGTCCTGAATCAGCGGGGCCCGAATGCGTTTGCACTTCGGTCTTGTTCCTAAAAAGGAGGTTGCTAAGTGCCAATACGTATTCGATGCGTACTGTCTTGATACTCCCCCGGTAATCATTCATCGCCTTTCTCGCCCTCACCGAATTGGCATGGCGATGCGATGAAAATACTTATCTTCGATGGCTACGTGAGCGATTTCAGTTGAGCCCTGAATTCAGGCAACGACTCAAAATTGCAGCTCGCGCTAGGTGTCTGGGTCGAACGCTTAAACTCACCGGCCCTTACAGTGATGTTTTGCGCGTTGCGCATCGATAATTTAAACAAAACCAAACGGAAATATCTGTAACTTTCCGCACTAAACCCAAAACCGAACCTGATCTTTCAGTGTTCGGTTTTTTTTGCCCAAACTTTTCAAAAGGCGCGTTATTTCGCAGTCTTTCGCGCTTATCAATTCACAAAATTTATTGCCCAATACACGCTTCAATATAAGGAGGCCGTTATGCATCGTTTGTTCACATCTTCATTTGCCAAACCTTTTCAGGTCTTGCTGTTGGTCACGCTGTCTTTAACAGATCAAGTCGCCCACGGAGCGTCACCTAGCACACCACCGATTATCACTGTCACCCAAGGTAACCCTATATGGCAAGATCATTGGCGACTCGTGGCAGGTGACCGGGCAGCCGATCGGATCAACCTCTTACCGGATCAGCTTCAGCAAAACCGGCACACACAAGCGGCCTCGGTGACCATTACCGCGATGGACAACGCCAAAAAATTGTCCACGCCAGTTTCCATTAACGTCAATTATTGATGACTTTCAGAATTATCATAGGGTCAAAGACGATGCTCGCATCCTTCAGGAAATCCTTCTCCTTGTTAGTGGCGCTGACTGCGATCCTTTTCGCGGGCAACGCGCAGGCGTTAATCAATTCCACGGCGACGGACGGATCGTACTCCAATAAGGTTGTTCACACCATCGCATCCGGCGGGAGTTGCACATATGTTAACTACAACCACTACGAGCTTTATTACCGCAAGTTGCCGACGGAAACTACGTGGACAATGTACAAATCGCAGTATGTTCCCGGCGGTTATTACTATCTTTGGGCAGAGGACACTGGAGGGACGCCTGGTAAGACGTATGATTACTACATGGAGGTCGGCAGCCCATCACTTTATTTATGGTGCAACGGATACACAGACAGAGGTTGGGCCAACAATCCACCGACAGCGACAAGCGCTTCGCTTCCTGGTTCCACGATCGGCGGCGCCCAAGTGTGTGCTGCCCCGAGTGTGACGGATCCGAACCTTAATCAGCCGGACACCACGTCTCCGGATACTTTTACCTATTTGATCGTTTCTCAACCGGCAACCGGAACTGCTTCTATTGTTTCGAATCAGGTTTGTTACACTCCGCCAGCGAGTGGCCCCACCCAAAACTATAGCTTCACGATCAAGGTAACGGACAAGGTCGGCAACACCGTCAACGGTACGGCTTCCGGTACGGTCACCAATCCCACGCCACCGCCTTCAAAGATCACCGGGTTAATAGCCACAGACGGCACGGTGACGAATGCTATAAATGTGTCATGGCCAGCCTCATCCTATACCAATAGCTATGACGTGTATCGCTCGACGGTTTCCGGTCAGAAGGGTACTTACATCGGGAGTACCGCGAGCACAGCGTATTCGGACTCGATCTCGACCACGACCCTCTATTACTACACAGTGACACCCAAGAACATCAATGGTCCTGGCCCTGACAGCAACCAGGATGTCGGCTGGGCCAATGTCGCACCTACGGCAACTAGTGCGGCTATTTTGGCGGTGGTCGGCGGCACGCAGCAGTGCGTCACACCCTCCGTCACCGACGCCAACAATCCGCAAGGTGAAAACTACACCTTCTCCGTTCTCAGTCAGCCAACCAAGGGAACGGCATCCATCGTTTCGAACAAGGTCTGCTACACGCCGCCGGCCAGTGGAGCTGGAAGCAGCTACGCCTTCAGCTACCGTGTCACCGACAAGGGTGGAGCCACGTTCAACGGCTCCGCCAACGTGAGTGTCTCCGGCGCGATACAAAATGTCTATGCTACCCAGGGAACTCTTTATGGCAAATCCACTGTTAGCTGGACGGGGGATCCTGCCGCCGCCAATTACGACATTTATCGTTCTACCAGCGCTGGCACCAAAGGCAGTCTTATTGGCACCGCGACGGGAACCGGTTTTGACGACACCA
>CAZAUB010000128.1:0-6951 GCA_964488195.1 uncultured Methylobacter sp.
CCAATGTTGCCTGCATGCTGATATTTTTAGCGGCCGGGATTACCGACTGGCTGGACGGCTATCTTGCCAGGAAAATGCAGCTGGAAACGCCGTTCGGCGCCTTTTTAGACCCGGTGGCGGATAAACTGATGGTGGCCATGGTTTTGGTGCTGATCGTTCAGCAGCAGGGCAGCCCTTATCTGGCTATTCCTGCCGCCGTCATTATCGGCAGGGAGATAACCATCGCCTCGCTTAGGGAATGGATGGCGGAGATCGGCCAGCGGGCGCAGGTTAAAGTTTCCCAATTAGGCAAATGGAAAACCACGTCGCAAATGCTGGCGATCGGCATGTTGTTATACCGTGATGATTTGTTGGGCATACCGATAAATTATTGCGGCTACGGCTTGCTGTATATTGCGGCGACATTGACCTTATGGTCGATGATTAATTACTTAAGGGCAGCACTGGCAGTGTTGTCTGCAAAATAAATATTTATACAATTGGACTATAACGTTTAGACCGATTGGATTTTCACTCACATACCAATACAGCGCATTGAATCAGCTGTGAAAGAAGAACATGGATCAGGAAATAGAAGAAATTCAGGAAAAGCCTGAAGTGCAGGATGAGATATTAGTGGCGGCCTTGAAACTGTTTGCCGAAAAAGGTTATTTCAATACATCGTTAATCGATATCAAAGAGACGGCGGGGATAAAAAACACCGGCATAATCTATCAGCACTTCAAAACCAAACAGATGATTGCAGCGCAGCTGCATGCAAATATTCTCGACAGCTTAAACATCTCCATCGATGACATAAGGCGTACCAACGAAAAACCATCCGAGCAACTACGGGGCATCGTCGATTTGTTGTTCAAGTTAACCGATGAAGCGCCCGATGTGCTGAGATTTTTATTGATTTTGAACGTCAATGAGTTTTTGCCGGAAGCAAGGCCTCTGCATGAATCTGCCGCCGTTATAAACATCATCAGAGTCTTCGAGGACGGCATCAAGGCAGGCGAAGTTCGCAATATTACCCCGCAGCTTGGTTATACCCAGTTCTTCGGCATTATTGACAACACCCTGCGACTGGTGTTGACCGGCTTTCTTGACCGGAAAGCCGATTTTTATCAATCACAAGCTTGGCTTGCGGCGTGGAATACCATTGCTAAAAAGTGAGGCGGCTTTGCATTTAAGCAGGAATCAATGGGGAGCCCCGATTGATCTATAACCATCTCACTTTAGAATTCAGTATCTTTGTTCCCTCTCCTGTTTGTTGGAGAGAGTTAGGGTGAGAAGATATAAAAAAACCGAATTTTGATGTGTGAGCACTTTACCATTGATTTAAAGTGATTCGAAACCCTGCTGACAGTTAAACTGAACTTAGGCGACCTATGAGATTCACATGGGATGAAAACAAAAATCAGCTGAATATTCGTAAGCACGGCATTGATTTTGGCGATGCCGCTTACGTATTTTCCGATCCTTTTGCTTTAAGCATACCTGACGATGAACATTCGGAAATGGAAGAACGTTGGCTGTTATTGGGCAAAAATTTGAATGAACAAATGCTGTTAGTTGTTCATACCTTTCGCTATGATGACGTTGTCAGAATTATTTCCGCCAGAAAAGCAACGGCTACCGAGACAGCAACTTATATGAAGAGGCTTACAAAATGAAAGAAGAATATGATTTTTCTAATGCCGAACAAGGTAAATTTTATGTGCCTGCCGAAGACATTCAATTGCCCATTTATTTAGACAAGGACGTTATTCAATACTTAAATGAAAAATGCCTGACAACTCAGGGAAATTTGCAATTATTGGTTAATGATTTGTTGCGTAAAGACATTGAAATCGCCAAGCGAGTGGCTTTGTAGAACAACTCTGAGCAGGAAGGGGTGATTGCCGTTAGGCATGGAGTCCAAAGCTGGCTTTGGTCGTTATTTTAGCCTGGGAGGAAAATCATGGGTGACGTAGTTCAATTTAAACGACCCAAACTATCGGAGTTGCATAAAGGCAATACGCTGTGTCGTAGCGGCTTTCATAAATGGGAAGTCTTAAACGAAAAGCAGTTTGATGTGAAGCAGGGGAAGTTGATTACTGTTTATCAATGTAAACGGTGTGGGAAGATGAAATCCAAGGCGCTTTAGTGTAGCCACTTTAGTCCATTACCTGGATTTTCCTAAGCGGGGACTTTTTTAAATATCATGCCTTAATCAAACAAATTCCATGCCAAGAAGACACGGTTTCTAACAAATAAATACATCCATGTAGTCTGGATTCCGGCAATCCCTGCCGGAATGACGGTCTTCCTAGACTTATGTATAAAGACGAGAACTTGAACTGGGGAACCAGCGAATTCCCGCTGTCGCACGAACCGGCTTATTCAGGCCTACAGGACTATGGATCAGATCTTATTGCGTTTGCCAACCGGAATAACATCAAAAACAGCCCGTTAGTCATTTCTGCAAATGGCTCATAATTGAGCTTATCCGGCGTATCCTGAGCCGTATGGTAATAGGGGTAACGATAGAAAGCGGTATCGGTAATCATGAAAGCCTTGTAACCGTGCCGCCAAAACGCCAGATGGTCACTCAAAGATACTCCCGGTACAAGGGCCAGAGTGGCGATGGATTGCACCGGAAAATCCGTCACTGAGGAAAACGCCTGAACGCAGTCCCGCATAATGTGCCGCGAGCCCAGGTTAGAAACAAAAGAAATAAAATTACCGGTATCGGGATAAAAATACTTCAGTAAAGGCGGATAAGTTTGACTGTCTGGCTGATTTTGATAATAGCCGATGGTCTCCAGCGAAATCATAAAGCGTATCGGATCACCACGTTGCTTGGCGGCTTTGGCATACACCATGCTGCCCATGCCGGGCCAGAAGAAAAAAGGCGGCTCTTCGTTCACAAAAGCGACAAAACGCAGACTGGTTTCAGGCGCAACATCCTGGAACAGGCGGGAAAGTTCCAGCAACGCTGCAACGCCGCTGCCATTATCATTAGCGCCTGGACTGCCAAAGACTGAATCATAATGAGCGCCGATCAGAATGACATCGTCGTTACGGCTGTTACCGGTGCGGGTAATTTCAAGATTGGCGCATTCAATACCGTGAGCGGTATAAGTCTGTTTACGGACGTCATAGCCTTGCTGCTGCCATTCTCGCGTAATATAAGCCTCCGCAGCATGGAGCGCTCCCGGATGAAAAACATTATGCTCACCGATTTTACCGGCAAGTTCATAGACATGTGCGCGTAAGCGCTGTATTGAAATTTCGTTCATGTTTCTGGGCAGCAAAGTTAAAAATTCATTGCAAACGAGAGTTGGCAAAAACAAAAAACAACGGTCGATATTTATATAATGCGGGCTATTACCCATGTTTTAAGGGAAAAAATCCGGGCTTGATCTGACGGCATCAAAATCTGTTTTTAAAAGCTCCCTAATAAAGGGAGAAGCCGCCCGTAAAGTCACACCCCACGCCATTAACTCACGGAGTAGGTTAAGTCCATGCTCATCAGCAAAGTGAACATTAGTCAAGTTAAGGCTTATCATATCGGGCGTTGAATCGCTGGACGTAACAACATCACGCAATTCTTTTACCCAGAGTCCAGCTAAACTGCCTTCAAGAATGAAATGAGTTTCTGTTGTAACGCTATCTATAGTAATCCTGAGCATGCCATTTTTATTCCTGTTTAAATACTCCTGATAAAGAATAAGAAGGCGAAATTAATGCCAATTCACACATCTACTCGTGTGATATTTTTATGCGATTGTTTTTTTATATAAAATTAACTGCGGACGAAGACTATTTAATTTGGGAGCATTAGCATTGAGCCACCACTATTCGCGGCAACTGCGGTAATTAGTGGCTGCCTTTTGCCAGTCCCAGTTTTTTCATGCGATAGCGTAGTGTGCTGGGATGCAGGTTTAGAATTTGGGCAGCGCCGTTAGCACCTTCAATAACCCAGTTGGTTTGTTCCAGTACCGTTAGTAGATGGTGTCGGGTTACCGCTTCGAAACTGACATCGTCCGAGAGCTCAGGCTTACTTGTTAATTCTGTACGTCCCGATAACATGTCGGGAGCGACTTCAATAAGGTCGCTGTCAGCTAAAATGATGGCCCGCTCAAGCACGTTTTCCAGTTCCCTGATATTGCCTGGCCAACGGTAAGATTGCAATTGCTTCATGGATTTTTCGCTATTAATAGCTCCCGCGCAATATTCCTCAAAGGGCTGCTTTTGGCCGCTATGCGGTCAAGGACTAGAAAACAAAGACATCGGTGGCATAACGAGTTCCTATTCCCAAAATGCCAACCAACCTGACTATACAGATGAACAAGGGTTACAGGATTTGATTTATCGTATCTTGGTTTTGTTCATATTTTAAAAGTTTTCGTAGCAATTAAGCACATCCCAAACTCCCATTTATCTCAACCTTCTTAGTGAAAAGGAAAAATTAAATAGCCCTTGGATTTCAAACTTTTATAGATAAATACGATAGAAAGGAGAAATTGGATGCAAAAGTTAGATTTTTTCTTTCACTTACATCCTTATGTTACTGTTTATGCAGTTAAAGCCATTTTTTTTTCTTGAAAAACCGGAGCAGAAATACCGATACCCCGATAAATACCGCCCACAATACCGGGTAGCCCCATTTCCATTTTAGTTCCGGCATGTACTCGAAATTCATGCCGTAGACACCGGCAATAAAGGTTAATGGGATGAAAATAGACGCAAACACGGTCAGCACTTTCATGGTTTCGTTCATTTTGTTGCTGACGCTGGATAAATAAATGTCCAGCATACCGGTGATTAAATCCCGGTATGATTCCATGGCTTCAGTCACGCGAATGACGTGATCGTAAACATCGCCGAAATAACGTTTAGTTTTTTCTTTAAGTAGCGGCGATTCGCTACGCTGAATGGAGGCCAGCAATTCCCGCAAGGACGATACGGTTCGGCGTAAAAAAATTAATTCACGCTTGATTTTCTGGATGGTGGTCAGGGTTTGCGTCGATGAATTGGACAGTAATTCATCTTCTATGCTTTCAATCAGTTCATCGAAGGTGTCTTGCAGGGTAAAATACTCATCGACGATGCTATCCATGATCACATAGGTCAGGTAATCGGTGCCAAGATCCCGCAGATGACTTTTATCGTTGTTAAGTCGGGTAAAGATCGGGTCGAATATCGCATCGGGCTTTTCCTTGAAGGTGAAAACAAATTTATCTAAGAGCAATAAGCTGACCTGTTCATATTGCACATTAAATTCATCAGCGCTCAGCGAAAGCGCTTTTATGACGATATACAAATAATCATCAAATTCCTCGAATTTCGGGCGCTGATGGGTGTTAAGAATATCTTCAAGTATCAGCGCATGAATATCAAAATGTTGGCCGATCGCATCGATAATTGAAACGTCTTTCAGGCCGTCAATAATCACCCAGGTGACGGTATCGGTGGTTTTGTAGGGCAGCAGTTCATCAATGGTTTTGATGGTGCGCTGGGTTAGCGTGGATTTATTGTAATCAATGACGGTGATTTTATGTTCGTGTTCATGCACTTCGCCGACATGCACCAGTGAGCCGGGCGGCAAACCTGATTTTTCAGAAGCGTAACTCAGTGATTCAGACATGGTTTATCCTTTTTGATAAATATTTTATCCGGCTTAAGTATTCAAGCATAATGGCGCACATTTTACCGGTGTTGTAGGGGCGACCGGTCGGTCGCCCTAAAGTATAACTTCAGATTAAGGCTTTACACAGATGATACACAAAACGATGTTGGGCTGGCGCGAATGGGTGGCTCTGCCGGAACTTAAGTTGGCGAAGATTAAGGCAAAGATCGATACCGGGGCGCGATCATCGGCTTTGCATGCGTTCGCTATCGAGCCTTACCGAAAAGGCGGGCAACGTTGGGTGATGTTTGCGATTCATCCCTTGCAAAAAAACTGCGATGTGTCGATTGAATGCCATGCACTGATTAAAGACCGTCGGCTGGTTATGGATTCCGGCGGGCACAAGCAGCGCCGTTATGTGATAGAAACCCAGCTGGTTCTGGGGCAGTCGGTGATCAGGGCTGAAATGACGCTGACCAATCGGGACAGTATGAGCTTTCGTATGTTGCTGGGGCGCACTGCGATGGATGCACGGTTTATTGTCGATCCCGGAGTATCGTATTTACAGGGGCAACCCGATGAACTTGAATGCCATCGATTGCTGGAACGGGAAAGCAGATGAGTAAGAAAAACAAAACTGCGTTTGTCTGCGATCAGTGTGGCGCTGATTTTCCCCGCTGGGGCGGGCAATGCACCAGTTGCGGCGAATGGAACACCATCAAGGAAGTCAGGCTGGGCGGGGCAGAGCGTAATAACCGCTCGGCAGGCTATGCCGGTAGCCGGTCTGAGGTCAAATTATTATCGGATGTTAATCTTTCCCAAGCGGAGAGGATTTTTAGCGGCATTTCCGAGTTTGACCGCGTTCTGGGCGGCGGGATAGTCTGCGGCAGCGTAGTGTTGATAGGCGGAGCGCCAGGGGCGGGCAAGAGTACGTTGTTGCTGCAAGCTATTGCCAATATTGCCGCGCGGGGCGTGAGTGTGCTTTATGTGTCCGGTGAGGAGTCGCTGCAACAGATTGCAGAAAGGGCGCATCGACTTAAGCTCCCGGCGGACAAAATCATGATGCTGGCAGAAACGTCGGTGCAACGCATCTGTGATGTATTGGATGAAGTCAAACCGCAAATTTTGGTGATTGACTCGATCCAGGTTATGCATACTCAGGATGCGGAATCGGCGCCGGGTTCGGTTTCCCAAGTCAGGGAGTCGGCCAGTTATTTGACCCAGTATGCCAAAAAGCATGATATGTCCATTTTTATGGTGGGACATGTCACCAAGGATCAATCACTGGCAGGGCCCATGACCTTGAGCCACATTGTCGATACGCAAGTGATGCTGGGGTCTACCGATGACGC
>CAZAUB010000129.1:0-6927 GCA_964488195.1 uncultured Methylobacter sp.
TTATGGTGACCTTGTCCACGGAAGCCTCCTGGGATTATACGCTGGTAAGTTCATTACTTGAAAAGGGCATGACCTGTGCCCGTATCAATTGTGCACATGATGATCCCGTTATCTGGCAACAGATGATCAGAAATATCCGTCTCGCAGAAACAGAAATGGGTCGTTCCTGCCGTATTCTTATGGATCTTGCCGGGCACAAGATTCGCACCGGCCCCATTGCTCTGGGGCCTTCAATTCATCGCATCCATGTACAAAAAGATTGGACAGGTAAGGTTGTCGCTCCAGGGTATCTAATTTTAACAACTGATCCTGAAAGTCCATCCGTTGATAGTTCACTATTCAGAGTGTCCATTCCCCAGCCGCTTCATAAGAAGCTTGCGCCAGGATTGTACCTGAGTTTTAGTGACAACCGGAACAAACAGCGTTACTTGAAAATAGAAAAAAAGCTTTCTGACACGGATTGGTTGGTGAGTTGTGAAAAAACCGCTTATCTGGTTTCAGGTTGTACATTAACGCTTACAAAGGCACAGCAGACCGGTAAATCCAAATCAGTTGATACGTTTAAGTTGGGGCAATTTGCAGGCGAGCCACTGGATATTCGTGTATTTAAAAACGAATTGTTGTTGTTAACTACCGGCAATATCGACGGTAAACCCGCTGAATATGCTGAACAGGTCTTGATTCATCCTGCTCAAATTGGTTGCACGCTTTCTTCGGTAATCGAGAACCTAGAAATAGGTCAACAAGTCTGGATTGATGATGGAAAACTGGGGGCGATCGTCGAAGCAGTGACCGAGCAAGGTGCGTTGTTGCGGGTAACCGTGGCAAAAACCAGTGGCGTCTGTATTCACAGTGACAAAGGCATTAATTTTCCCGAAGCCGAGTTTCATTTGCCCCCACTCACGCAGAAAGATTTAACTGATCTTGACTTTGTTTGTGTGCATGCTGATTTAGTCGGTTTTTCATTTGTAGAAACCCTGGAAGACATGGAGTATTTGATAACCGAACTGGCAAAACGGAATGCCTCAGAAATGCCTATCATCGCTAAGGTAGAAACCAACCGCTCGGTAAAGAATCTTCCCGATATTATATTGGGAACTATCGGCAGGCATAACCTCGGCATCATGATTGCCAGAGGTGATTTGGCCGTGGAATTAGGCAGTGCCCGACTCGCTGAAATTCAGGAAGAACTCCTGTGGCTATGTGAAGCGGCGCATGTCCCTGTCATTTGGGCAACCCAGGTACTTGAATCAATCGCAAAAAAGGGAACCCGGTCAAGACCTGAATTTACCGATGCGGCCATGGCAGTCAGGGCTGAATGCGTCATGCTAAATAAAGGCCCCTACATACTCGATGCTATAGAAGCGCTGGTGAACGTTATGATTCGTATGCACGAACATCAAAGGAAAAAATTCTCCCGCTTGAGAGCCTTGCACTGGTAAGCAACTTAAATTCTCTTTCAGGATCAGATCATGCCCACTAACAAATTTGTGATTAGCAAACCCAAAGCATCCATCACTAAACTCCCCGAACAGGGCAGGAAAAAGCACGATTTTATTGATGATTTCAAGCAATATTATGTCCATTTACTGGGCAGGGATGAACACTGCCGCTCGCCTTATTATGTCGGAGAAGCCTTATCCTTAGCGATTCGTGACCGCTTGATTGAGTGCTGGAAGGTCACCCACCAGACCTACAAAGACAATGACTGTAGACGGGGTTATTATCTGTCGATGGAATTTCTGATGGGACGCACGTTAAGCAATGCCATGCTGAATCTGGGTGTAACCGATACCGTTACTCAGGCTATGTATGATCTCGGCATTGCCATCGAAGAGCTGATCAGCAGCGAGCAGGATGCGGGACTGGGCAATGGCGGCCTGGGTCGTCTTGCGGCTTGCTTTATAGACAGTTGCGCTACCTTGCAACTGCCGGTTATCGGTTATGGTTTACGTTACGAATATGGCATGTTTACCCAGACGATTGCTAATGGCGAACAGGTTGAAAAACCCGATCATTGGCTACGTCACGGAAATGTCTGGGAAGTTGAGCGACTGGAATATTCGCATTGCATTAAATTTGGCGGTCATACCGAAATTCAAACCGATGAAAACGGCAAGCAACGGTATTGCTGGATAGCCACCAGTAATGTGCTGGCAGTGCCTTTTGATACGCCGATACCCGGCTATCAGAATGGAACCGTTAATACATTACGGCTATGGAAGGCTGTGGCTACCGAAGAGTTTAATCTGGATGAATTTAATGCCGGCGATTATGCAGAAGCCGTTGCGGCAAAAATTGCTGCTGAAAACATCACCATGGTGTTGTATCCCAATGATGCCAATGAAAATGGTAAGGAGCTGAGATTACGGCAACAATATTTTCTGGCTTCCGCCAGTTTGCAGGATGTTTTTGCCCGCTGGACAGGCGTGCACGGTAACAATTTCAGTCGTTTTGCTGAGAAAAGCTGTTTCCAGTTAAACGATACCCATCCGAGTATTGCGATTGCCGAAATGATGCGCCTGCTGATGGATATTCACAGTTTAACCTGGGATCAAGCATGGGCCATCACCAAAAACACCATGGCCTATACTAACCACACCTTGTTGCCCGAGGCGCTGGAAAAATGGCCGATTAGCTTGATGCAACGGTTATTACCGCGACTGATGGACATTATTATTGAAATTAATGCCCGTTTTATGGCTGAAGTTTCGATGCACTGGCCCGCCGATAACGATCGTTTACGCAGAATATCCATCATTGAGGAAGGTGCTAAACAACAGGTCAGAATGGCTCATCTTGCCATAGTGGGCAGTTTTTCCGTGAACGGCGTTGCCCGGTTGCATTCCCAGTTATTGCAACAAGACTTATTCAGCGATTTTTATGCCTTATGGCCGCATAAATTCAACAATAAAACCAATGGCGTTACGCCACGGCGCTGGTTAGCCGCCTGTAACCCAGAGCTGGCAAAGCTGATCACAGAAACCATCGGCGACAGCTGGATTACCGACTTATCGCAATTAAAGAAACTCGAACCTTACACTGAGGATGCTCAATTCCGGCAACGCTGGCGTACTATCAAACGGGCAGCAAAGCAGCGTTTGATTGACTATAAAAAAAGTAAACACCACTCGGAACTCCATATGAGTGTGGATGCCTTATTCGATGTGCAGGTTAAACGGATACATGAATACAAACGCCAACTGCTCAATGTATTACATGTAATTCATCTATATAACTGCCTTAAAAAAGGCGACACAGACCGGGTGGCAAGATGCGTATTAATCGGCGGCAAAGCATCTCCAGGCTATCGTATGGCGAAAAAAACCATCAAACTGATCAATAATGTCGCCCAAATTATTAATTCGGATCCTGCCGTAGGCGACAAGTTAACATTGCTGTTTTTGCCGGATTATCGCGTTTCAGCGATGGAAAAAATATGTCCGGGCGCTGATTTATCGGCACAAATATCCACCGCCGGAAAAGAAGCTTCTGGTACCGGTAATATGAAGCTGATGATGAACGGGGCGATCACCATCGGCACACTGGATGGCGCCAACATTGAAATTCGTGAAGAAGTGGGTGATGAAAACTTTTTTCTGTTTGGTTTGACCGAAGAAGAAATTGTAGCAAGACGAGACCACTATGATCCGATCGCCATTATCGACCAGGATGAAGACTTGCAGCAGGTCATGCAGCTTCTGGAGTCCGGTCATTTTAATCAATTTGAACCGGGCATATTTGATGAGCTGATCAACTCCATAAAAAGTCCGCACGACCCCTGGATGACTATTGCTGATTTTAGAAGTTTTATAGATGCCCAAAAACGCGTTGAAGATGCCTATCGGGATAAAGATCATTGGACCAAAATGAGCATTTTAAATTGTGCAAACAGCGGCAAGTTCTCTACCGACAGGACGATTAGCGAATACAATCAGGATATCTGGAAATTAAAGCCACAACCGGTAAAGGATCAATAATCCCTCCATTATTCCTGCTTGAGAGTGAAGGCATCTGTGTAAACCCCAGTTAAATAAAATCAAGCACCCCTTTAAACTCATTATTTGCACTAAATCCAATCAAACAATATCTGCTGCGACAATAGGAATAAGACCATGAAAGATAAAAAAAAGACTATTGATTCATCAAAAAAAACAAAAGAAAAATCCATTAAGAAGGATGAAAAAGAATTATGGATAAAGAGAAGGACGGATTGGCTAATGGATGACTTAGGGGAAGAAATCCTTAACACCTTTAAAGAGCTTGGTTTTGATGAGGAATACATCCAAGACAAGCAGAGCATATTAGCGGGTAAAAACAGATTCGCAGTTCTGCTATGGTGTAATGAGTTAGACGCAAGCTGCAATGCAGCATTGGCTGATAGACTGGGTATCGAAGTGGATGACTTCAACACCACCTTAAAATCTCTGACCAAGCTATGACACCAAGGAAGTTGTAGGAAATCGAAAACCATTTCAACATGATTTTGTCATCGACTGACGACAAAGGATGAGGCTATGACTATATATGAATTAACAACGCAGGCATGGTTCCTGTATAAAAAAATAACCTACTTTAATTTTAAATATAGACATTCAGCAGAACGGGAAGCAGAGTTGAATCATTTAGCTAAACGAGCCCATATCAGATATAGACGGCGACTGGAAGCTTGGTGGCGTAGCAGGTAGTCATGAAAACAGAACAGTTTCTACACAAATTGCAGGCATTTTTTGACACGGACAGTCACAAAAAAAGACTACATATTCAGGAGTTAAAAAAGGTACTGATTAAACTCAAGAAAAAAGAACGGAAAATCGCCTATACCCTGTTACAGGCAGATGATGATTGCTTGATTAAGCAATATCAAACTGAATTGGAAATCATCCAGATACAACGAAAAAAAGGCATCGAAGTATTGCATCAACATATAGAACCTAAAAAGTCATAAAGACAAGCCCTAAGTCTATACCCAATGGCAGTCTGGCCTTGGGTGCTACCAAACTGGAAACAATTTATCAACTCCCCGTATTTTCCATAGAAAGCCACGATTCCGCAGGTGCCAACGCTACACCTTTTTGCAAAAGCGCGTATCTTACTTTGAAAGCGTACGGTTTTGAAACACTGGGAACCCTTGCTAGTCTAAGGCTGCATCCATACAAAAGTATACGATTTTTCACTCAGATGGGAATAATAATCATGACTTGCTATTAACATATAGCTACAAAACAGCATAAACTGTCTATACTGTTTTCGACTTAACATAAAAGAGATCAATGATGAACCCAAAACAACCTAAATCCCAGAAAATCACAACTGACCCACTCCAAAATAAACCGGTTGTCAAACCATTAACAAGGCAAGAAGGGAACAAAAAAACCTCAAAAAAGCCATTACCGGCAAAATCCGGCAATGCTACGATAACCAAAGAAGAAGCTAAGATACCTGTAAAAAAAGTACAAACCTCGGTAAAAAAAACAAAACCCGTTAAAGAAAAAGTAATCAGGGATAGTTTTTCATTTCCAGAACATGATTACCTAAAAATCGCAGAACTCAAGCAAACCTGCTTGGCAGAAGGAATTCATGTTAAAAAAAGTGAACTTCTTCGTGCAGGACTCCAGTTACTTACAAAATTAAGCCTTGCTGAACTCAAACAAGCCATCGAACAGGTTGAAAAAGTTAAAACCGGTCGCCCGAATTCTTAAATATACAATCATGGTGCGTAACTACTCGGCAGTTGCTGAATAGTTACCCCGATGCTTTTAAAGCGTGAGGCACTACGGTTACACAAACCGAAAACTCTGAATTTACAAAATAAAATAATCACACTGTAATAAAGCCGTCAAAAAGCAAAGTTATACTTTTCGGCTATGAAAAAAGACAAGATTAAAAAGCATAAGCTTCTACTTCGTCATCTGACCCTTGATGATTACGATAATCTTGCGGTTTTAATGGAACATGTCTATGGAAATTTGGGAGGCGCCTGGAAGAAAGACCAGTATGCTTCTCAAATCACCCGATTCCCCCAAGGGCAGATTGTCATTGAAGATAATGGCCAATTGGTGGCGGCGGCCTTAAGTATGGTCGTTGATTATGCCCGCTTTGGTGATGTCCATACCTACGCTCAAATCACCGGCGATGGTTATCTGACCCATCATGACCCGTTGGGCGACACCTTGTACGGAGTCGATATTTTTGTCCATCCAAAGTATCGGGGGCTACGCTTGGGCCGAAGATTGTATGATGCGCGCAAAGAGTTATGCCGAAACCTGAATCTACGCCGATTTATTGCCGGTGGACGGATTCCCGGTTATGCCAAATACGCCGATACTTTAACGCCGGTGCGTTATATCGAAGAGGTCAAGAATCGTGAAATTTATGATCCGGTACTTTCATTTCAGCTGTTTAACGGCTTCCATGTACGTAAGCTGTTAACCGGTTATCTTCCTGTAGATGCTGATTCCAAAGGGTTTGCTACCCTTCTTGAATGGGTCAATCTGGATTATGTGGAAAAAACACCATCGATTGGCGGCTCCAAAAATATTATCCGTTTAGGCGTTGTGCAATGGCAAATGCGCACCTTGACCAGCGTCGAAGAGTTGCTCAAGCATGCCGAATTCTTTATTGATGCGGTAGCGGGTTACCATGCCGACTTTGTGCTCTTTCCCGAGTATATGAGCGCGCCGCTGATGGGATTGTTCAATGATAAAAATCCTCCCGATGCTATTCGTGCCTTAGCGGGTTTTACCAGTGAAATTCGGAATGGTTTATTGGAAATGGCCATGTCTTACAACATTAATATTATTGCCGGTTCCTTGCCTGAGTATAGTGCGCATGAACTCTATAATGTGTCGTGGCTGCTCAGACGCGACGGAACTTTTGAAGCCCAATACAAAATCCATGTCACGATTGATGAAGTCAGTTGTTGGG
>CAZAUB010000130.1:0-1260 GCA_964488195.1 uncultured Methylobacter sp.
ATGCCCATATGGCTAATTGAGGAATAGGCCACCATGGCTTTAAGATCGCTTTGCCGCCAAGCCAGCAGGCCGCCGTAAAGCATGCCGAACAATCCCAGGAAAATCAGGTACGGCTGCAACAGTTTTGCCGCTTCCGGCAGCATCACCACCGCTCTGATCAAGCCGTAAGCGCCCATTTTCAGCAAGATGCCGGACAGCAAAATACTCACCGGACTGGGCGCTTCGACATGCGCCAGCGGCAGCCAGCCGTGCAGCGGGAAAATCGGCATTTTAACGCCGAAACCGATCACAAAACCGAGCAGCACTAAAACCTGCTCAACCCTTGGCATATCTTGCGCTGCCTGATGCATGGAGGACATTAAAGAGCCGCCATGTTCAAGATCGTACTGGCTGATCGCCAACAGGCTGATCAGCATAAAAATCGAGCCGCCCATCGTGTACAGCACAAAGTTAAGACTGGCCGCGTGCCGCCGTTTACCGCCCCAGCGGCCAATCAGGAAGAACAGCGGGATTAACGTCACTTCCCAGAATATATAAAACAACGCCCAATCCTGAGCCAGAAACACACCCAACATGCCGAATTCAAGCAACAGTATGCAAATATGATAACCCTTAACGCTGCTGGACATGGTGAATGAAGCCAGCAAGGCTATCGACGTGAGCAAGGTCGCCAACACCAGCATCGGCATCGACAACCCATCTATGCCCAATGCATAAGCGCTGCCCAATTTAGGGTTAAGCGGGAAATATTCATTAAACTGTAACTCCGCATCGTGCGCGTTATAAATGCTCAGCAGCCAGCAAACCAATAAAAAGGCGATAGCGGCAAACAGATGCGCAATGTAACGGATTAGCTGGATGTGCTGGCCGGGCGTTAAAGCCAGCAGCAAGACCCCGGCAGCCGGAGTCCAGAGCAGTATGCTGAGTATCCCCATGGTTTTAGTGCTCCTTATGCTCTGTTGTCTGGTAGTTTCATGGGTTAGCAATTGTACGTTAAGACCGTGGCAGAGCAAGCATTACCCATCACATATCAAAACGTTTCGATAGAGAAGTTTAACATTGCAAGCTTTCAGTAGCCTTTCAAAAAAGCAAACTCGGCCACAGATACATTGATAAAAGATTAAAGGCTAAGGGCAAAAGGCAAAGAGCGACGTGTGTAGCTTACGACTGCATGAATAAATATTGCAGAAGCAGTTGCCGATGTTTTTCGCCTTTCGCCTTTCGCCTTTCGCCTTTCAAAGTATTCTGTTGTGCTGTGGC
>CAZAUB010000130.1:1360-2860 GCA_964488195.1 uncultured Methylobacter sp.
TTTCGCCTTTCGCCTTTCGCCTTTCGCCTTTCAAAGTATTCTGTTGTGCTGTGGCTGAAAAGTTACCTTTATTTTTACAATGCCTTAAAGACCAGATCAACCCGGGTGCCGCCTGCCGCACCGGTGCGGCTTAACTCAAGCCGCGCTTTATGCAGATCGGCAATCTCCTTGACGATTGCCAGTCCCAATCCACAACCATCGCCTGGGCTTCCGGGGATACGATAAAATCGCTCGAAAACCCTGTCCATTTCAACCTCGGGTATGCCTGAACCATCATCTTCAACGCTCAGGCGAGGCGATGGATAACTCTCGACTTTAACCACGATATTGCCCTGGTCATGACCGTAACAAATGGCGTTATCCAACAAGTTAGCCAGCAACTCCCGCAACAGAACCTCATCACCGCGCACAGTCAGCGGCTGCCTAGAGCCTTCAAAACTGAGCTCCATGTGCCGCTGCAATGCTTTTGGCACCCAATCCATACAGGTTTCTTTAGCCAGTTTGCTCAAATCTACCGGACGCAATTCATAATCTCCATCAATGGGCTCCGATCTGGCTAAAACCAATAATTGCGTAGTCAGATGCGACATACGATCGGCGCAACCTTGAATATGCATCAAGGCGGGTTTCATGGCCGGCAAATCTTGTTCACGCTGTGCGAGCTCAACTTGCAGTTTCAAGCCCGCCAATGGGGTGCGTAATTGATGCGCGGCATTGGCGATAAAACGCTGCTGGGTTGCGATAGCTAATCCCAACCGTTCGAGTAGATCATTAATGGTGTCGGTCAGCGCACGCACTTCCAAAAAAATATGCTGATCAGGAATGGGGCGCAAATCGCGCGGCGATCGCTGGGCAATTTCATCGGCCAATGCGTGCAACGGTTGCAAGCCGCGTTTGACGCCTACTACCAAATAGATACCTGCCAGCAACACCAGCGTCATCTGCGGCACAAGGTCGGCCAACAAAATATCGGTCATCATGCTGCGTCGTTTATTTAAGGTTTCCGCAACATGTACAAAAATCTTTTCCGAGGTATGCTCAGGCGCAATCAACATCGACACCACCCTGACCGGTTCGCCATTCATCTGGTCGTCAAAATAGACGGGACGCGTCCAATCGGTTTCCAGATCAAACGGCTCGGGAACGAATTTATCGCCCGCCAGCATGCCTTTTTCTTCCGAGATGATTTTGAAATAGGTCTTGTCCGATTCATCCCATTTGAAAATCTCCAGCGCAGCGGGGGGCAATTCCACGGACACCTTGCCTGCACTTACCTTGATTTCCTGGGTTAATGACCGTGCGGAATCGAGTAGCCACCGATCATAAGCCACGTCAACATGATGCAAGGTGACAAAATAAGACAGCACAGACTCGATGCTGATAAAAAAAATCAACGGGATGGCCAGTCGTAACAGTATTTCAGTTTTGAGGCTGCGCTGTTTATTCTCCATCAGACCGCTCCAGTAAATAACCGAGTCCGCGCACTGTTCTGATCACCGC
>CAZAUB010000130.1:2960-6902 GCA_964488195.1 uncultured Methylobacter sp.
AAAATCGGCAACGGGATTTTCCGGCTGCGCAGTTTGCGCAACAATTCGAGCCCATCCATATCCGGCAGACCCAAATCCAGCACGATCAAATCGAAGTCTTGCGCCAGCAGCAACTGTTCGGCGTAAACGCCGCTGGTGGCGGAGGTCACCGAATAGCCGCTATCGCTCAGGGTATGCGTCAAGCCGTCAGCCAAAACGGCATCGTCTTCTATTAATAAAATGTTCATGTACTCCAGATGCTGCGAAAGGTTGTTGAAAGGTTAAGGGACTAGGATGAACGTATTCAACGGTTGACTCGCTTCTGTTAAATAGCGCCCTTCAACAATAACTTAGAATTAAAGGATTATTAATATGATACACAAACACGCACAATATTATCTCCACCATTTAAAAGACGATATTCCTGCCGGAATCGTGGTGTTCTTAGTCGCCCTGCCGTTATGCCTGGGTATTGCACTGGCCTCAGGCGCGCCGTTATTTTCCGGGCTGATTGCCGGTTTAACAGGGGGACTGATCGTCGCCTGGCTGAGCGGATCGCAACTTTGCGTTTCCGGCCCTGCAGCAGGGCTTACCGTAATCGTATTCAAAGCCATTGAAACCCTCGGCAGTTTTCAGGGTTTACTGGTTGCCTGCGTTTTAGCGGGCATCATGCAACTTGCTTTGGGCTACCTGAGGGCGGGAATTATCGGCGCTTTTTTTCCATCGGCGGTTATTGAAGGCATGCTGGCGGCCATCGGCTTAATTTTGATTATCAAGCAGATTCCTCATGCCACCGGTTACGATAGCAGCTATGAAGGCGACGAAAGCTATATGAAGGAAACGGCCCATTCAAGCTTTATGGAATTGTTTGATGCATTTGGCGGCATCTCTCCGGGTTCGGTTATTATCAGCGGAGTGGCATTGTTGCTGTTGATCCTATGGGGAACGCCGTGGTTTAAAAAACAAAAACTGTTAAAGCTGATTCCGGGGCCGTTAATCGCTGTGCTGTGGGGGGTCGGCTACAACCTGACCGCCACCCAATTTGCACCGGCTTGGGCGGTCAGTTCCGAGCATCTGGTCAGCTTGCCGGTCTCGGAAAAAGCCACGGATTTTTTCAGCAATTTCATGTTCCCGGACTTTAGCTATCTTGCCAATCCGCAGGTTTATGTGGTCGCGGTAACGATTGCGATCATCGCCAGCCTGGAAACCCTGTTAAGCCTTGAAGCGACCGATAAACTCGATCCGTTAAAGCGTATCGCGCCGACCAACAGGGAACTGAAAGCGCAAGGGGTCGGTAATATCATCAGCGGCCTGCTCGGCGGCCTGCCCATCACCGCCGTCATCGTGCGCAGTGCGGCCAACATCAACGCGGGCGGACAAACCCGGATTGCCTGCTTCACTCACGGCCTGTTTTTGTTGTTGAGCGTTATGTATCTGGCTTATTACCTGAATTATATTCCGCTGGCTTGTTTGTCGGCCATTTTGCTGCATACCGGTTATAAGCTCGCTAATCCAGCCCTATTCAAAAAGTTTTACCAAAAAGGCATGAGCCAATTTCTGCCGTTTGCGATCACCGTGCTTGCCATTCTGGTGACCGATTTATTAAAAGGCATGGCAATCGGCATTGTTATCGGTCTGTTTTTTGTGATCAAAGCTAATTATCATGCGGCGATTACCTTGATTCAGGACGGATCGCATTATGTGTTGTCATTCAACAAAGACGTTTCCTTCCTGAACAAGGCGCTGCTGAGAAAATTCATCCTGCGTATTGAGGAAAACAGCAGCGTAACCATTGATGCGAGCAAAGCCAAATTTATCGATCATGACATTCTGGAAACAGTCGAGGATTTTCTGGCTACGGCGCCGGATGACAATATTACGGTTGAAGTCATCGATTTATACGGCAAGGAAAAAATCAAAGAACACGAGTCTTTAGTGGTGCTGAATGAACGGGCCAAAAGCTAAGATAAACTGTAAGGTGGATCCGAATTTTATTCTACATTCTGTATTTGCTCGCGCATTTGCTCGATCAGCACTTTGAGTTCGATGGCTATCCGGGTCATTTCCTTGTCGGCCGATTTAGACCCCAGGGTGTTGGCTTCACGGTTCAATTCCTGCATCAAAAAATCCAGTCGTCTGCCGACCGGGTCTTTTTGCTTGAGCACCCGCAACACTTCAGCGATATGGGTTTCCAATCTGTCGAGTTCTTCGGTGATGTCCAGTTTTTGAGCTAGCAGCACCAGCTCCTGCTCCAGGCGGTCAAAGTCGGGCTGTGCGACCAGTTCGGCAATCCGGTCTTTGAGTTTATTGCGTATCAGCAGCAGCACTTCCGGCATGCGTTTGCCCGCTAAAACGACAAAACCCAGCATTCTTGCGCAACGCTCCTCAATCAGCAATTTAAGTTGAGCGCCTTCCCGTTCCCGAGCTTCCAAGAGTTGCGACAGTGTTTGATCGACCAGGGTTGTGAGCCCTAAGTTAAGTTGCTCTTTGTCTATATCCGGTTCCTGCTGGATACCGGGGAATGCCAGTACATCCAGCGCCGAAAAGGACAAAGGGCCTAGCATTTGCTGTTCTATGGCATTGGCCGCAGCTAGCAGCGTGGTTACGGCATCGGTATTAATGATGAAGCCGGGGCCGTTTTTAGCCTGTTTTTTATAGCTCAACGAGCATTCAACCTTGCCTCGGCTGATCTTCGCGGCGATGGCTGAGCGTAACTCGGCTTCAACAAAACGCAGACGATCCGGTAGTCTTAAAGTAATGTCGCAGTAACGGTGATTGACTGAGCGCAGTTCACAGCTTATGGTTAAGTCGCCTATTTCTGTCTCATTGCCTGCAAATGCGGTCATGCTTCTAATCATTTTTCACCTATAATTGACGGGCTCTTAGTACAAACTAACAACACCATGGCTGAATACTACGATCCGCAAACCTATCCCAAAGAATGGAACTACCTGCAAACCGGCACCATTATAGATCAGTATGTGATTGAGCGGGAGTTGGCGCACGGCGGTTTTAGTTCCGTTTATCTGGCCCGGCAAATAGCGGACCAGTTTCAGGTTGCCATTAAGGAATATCTGCCCCGAAAATTTGCTCACCGAACCTGGAACAATGTGGTGGTCGCCAACAGCGAAGAAGCCGCAACTTTATTCAAGCGCGGCAGGATATTGTTCTTTGAGGAAGCCAAGGTTTTATCGACGTTAAAACACTCCAACATTGTCGAAGTTATCGGCTTTTTTGAAGCCAATTCTACCGTTTATATGGTGATGACCTATGACTACGGGGTTACGCTGGATAAGCTGTTAAAAAATAAAACCCTGCCTGTTGCCGAAGATTTTTTCTTGACCTTGTTCAACTCCTTATTGGCAGGATTAGATCATATTCATAGTCATCAGCTTATTCATCTTGATATTAAGCCCTCCAATATTCTGGTGCGACCCGGAAATGATGCGTTATTGCTGGATTTTGGCGCGATTCAGAGCTTCCCAAAATCTCATCTGGGCAAGCAAAGTAAGATTTTGACCAAAGGCTACTCGCCGATAGAGCAACATGAGCTGAGTACCCAGCTGGGCCCCTGGACGGATATTTATGCGGTGGGCGCAAGTATGCGTGTGTGCCTGGAGCTTAAAACTCCGGTTCCTGCACAGGACAGGGTGCGGCAGGACACGCTGGTTCCCGCAGTCAAGGCGTTTAAACAAAAATTCCCGGAGCACCTGCTAAAAGCCATCGATTGGGCCATGGCGTTGCAGCCGGAAAATCGTCCGCAATCGGTTGCCGAGTTGCTAAAGGCTCTTGTCGGCGGCTGATTATTGGTAGGGTGTGATTAAAAGTTTGATTTTTTAGAATATTATTCCCTGTACCTATTCTTTGAGTGCATAGGTATCTACACAACGCGTCATCCCGGCAGGGATTGCCGGGATCCACGACTGCATGGACAGATATTTGCTCCTGCAATATCTGCATTCC
>CAZAUB010000131.1:0-6865 GCA_964488195.1 uncultured Methylobacter sp.
CGGGGTGGCAGATGGTGTCGGATATTTCCAGCTTTTCAATACCGGCAAAGGCAATGATGTCGCCGGCGCGTGCCTCTTGAACTTCAACGCGATCCAAACCATGAAAGCCGAAAACTTGCAGCATACGGCCTTTACGCTCGACACCTTCCCGGTTAATGATAACCAGCGGCATGTTCGGTTTTACGGTGCCGCGTTGAATCCGACCGATACCGATAACGCCGGTGTAAGTGTTAAAATCCAGACTGGACACCTGCATTTGGAAAGGCCCGTCCATATCAACAGGGGGCGGACTGACTTTGGAAACAATCGTCTCAAATAACGGCGTCATATCGCCGCCGGTGATCGTGTGTTCCAAACCGGCATAGCCATTGATTGCCGAAGCAAACACAATAGGGAAATCCAGCTGCTCATCGGTTGCGCCCAAACGGTCGAATAAATCGAAGGTTTGATCGACAACCCAGTCAGGACGGGCACCTGGGCGGTCAATTTTGTTGATAACCACAATCGGTTTCAGGCCCAAAGCAAACGCTTTTTGGGTGACAAAACGGGTTTGCGGCATCGGGCCGTCCACCGCATCAACCAGTAACAATACCGAATCAACCATCGATAATACCCGTTCCACTTCGCCGCCAAAGTCAGCATGGCCAGGGGTGTCAACGATATTGATATGATAGCCGTTCCAATCCAGCGCGGTATTTTTGGCCAAAATGGTGATGCCGCGTTCTTTCTCGATATCGTTGGAGTCCATAATGCGCTCAGTCATCTTAGTATGAGCGGCAAATGTGCCGGACTGTTGCAATAATTTATCAACCAGGGTCGTTTTACCATGGTCAACGTGGGCAATAATTGCAATGTTTCTTAATTTTTCGATCACTTTTTATGGTCTCTAAGGTTTAAATAAACAAATGTAGGATGCGTTAGGCGCATCCTTTTAATCATGATGAGTGCGGAATGCACCCTAATGGGTTAAATGCGGGGGAAGAAAGGACGGCAAAGCCGTCATGACTGCTGTTTAGATTTTGTTGGATGCACCCTGCTTGGTCCAAATTTGGGGCTATGAGCTTAACTCTGTTCCCAAGGCAAACCCTGAAAGCGCCAGCCGCCAAGATTGCCGCGATGTTTATGCTCATCCAGGGCGCCTTCAAAACCGTCAACAATATTAATCAACAACTGATAACCGGCCTCTTCCAGTGCTTTTGCCGCATCCAGCGAGCGTTGACCGCTACGGCAAAGCAATAACACCGGCGCATTACGGTCAAGTACGAGCTTTTTAACTTCGGCAACAAACTGTGAATTAACCTGCCAATCGGGGGCTTCCTTCCAGGGAATCGATATTGCGCCTGGCGGGTGTCCTACAAAGGAATGTTCAACTTTTGTTCTTACATCCACCAATACAGCATCAGAATTATTTTGTAACAATTCCCACGCTTGTTGTGGATCTAAATTTTCTATCATCGTGTTAATCTCTATGTGCGTTTTTGGCTGCCAAAAAATTCAGTCGCCAGCACGTCCTATGACCCTGCTTTTTATCGCGTAAAAGTCTGATAAAACAGTAATCCAGTCGGTTTATAATCGCCTATTATCGCATCCCCTAGGCCACGGTCAAGAAATCGACTCACGATGATGGCATCAAAACTGCGTTCTGCGTAATCATAATGGTGATTTTCTTTGCGGGCATTGATGTTTAGCCCTTATCTACAGTGATGTAGGTAAGCAGTGTAAGCTGAAGCAGGAGTTTTTCCGGTTCGCACAAGCTGTTATATAACCCATCACCACAGACAAAATATTCAGGCAGTGGCCGCCAAAAATACGCTACTAATCAACCAGCTCATTCCGTTCCCGGCAGATTAACCCGATGTTGCAGCCATTCCTGCAAAAAATCCATAAAACCTCTGACTTTGGCTGACAAGTATTTTCGGTGCGGATAGACCGCATGGACATCCAAGGGCGGCGAGGTGTAATTTTCCAGAACAACTTTCAGCCTGCCCTTTTCAATATCTCTGCCAACAATATAAGTCGGCAGCATTACCAGTCCCAAGCCGCTAATTGCGGCGATGCGTATCGGATCCGCTTGATTAGCCTGTATTCGTCCTGAAACCGTTATTCCGGTATAGCCGGCTTCGCCTTTGAACAGCCATTTGTTTCTCGGCGCGATAGCCCAATTAACCAGACAGCTGTGATCTTCCAAATCTTCCGGCGTCTGGGGAATGCCGTATTGCGCAAAATAGTCCGGTGAGCCGCAAACAACCAACGACGAGCTGGCTAATTTCCGTGCGAACATACTGGTATCATCCAATGCACCCAAAGAAATAGCGACATCGATTCCTTCATCAATCAAATCACCGGGACTGCTCTGTAAAATCATCTCGATGGTTAAATCGGAATGTATTTTCAAAAATTCAGATACGGCACGAGCGATATGCGTCGCACCGATGACCGGCGGTGCACTGATCCTTAAAACCCCCCTGGGCTCAGTCTGTAAATGCGTTACAGCCGCTTCCATCTCCTCGACTTCGAGTAGCACTTGCTGACAGCGTTCCAGATAGGAGGCCCCTACGTCGGTCAGGCTTAAGCTGCGCGTGGTTCGGTTGAATAATCGCGTACCCAGCACCCCCTCAAGATACATAATATGCTTGGTTGCCATCGCTCTGGAAATATCCAGGTCACGCGCACCGCCCGCAAAGCTTCCGGCCTTTGCGACGCGCACGAAAACGGTCATGCTGGTTAGTTTATCCATTAACCAGCCGCCGGTCTTCTTTCCACAGCAGATCCTCAATTTCACACTGCGGTACAAAACCGGCAACGGCATCGGACAAAACGTCTCTAACCCGCTCAAAATCATCGTCTTTTGTTGCCTGCTCCAATGCCGCCAGCATTTTATCCAGCTCGACCCAGGGAATAATATGCTCCTGTGCACGCATAATTCTTGCGTGATCTGTTTTTGAAACATTATCGCCGATCAAGAGTTCTTCATACAGTTTTTCTCCAGGCCTTAAACCTGTAAAACAAATCTCGATATCGCCGCCGGGATGCGCTGCATCTTTGATTTCCAGACCACTCAAGTGGATCATTCGCTTGGCTAAATCAACAATACGAATAGGTTCGCCCATATCCAGCACAAACACATCGCCGCCCTGACCCATGGCTCCCGCCTGAATAACCAACTGCGATGCTTCAGGTATGGTCATAAAATAGCGGATGATTCTTTCGTCAGTAACCGTTACCGGCCCACCTCTTGCGATCTGCTCTTTAAACAACGGCACAACGGAGCCAGAAGAACCTAATACATTACCAAACCGCACCATAGTAAAACGAGTGGGATTATTGACAGTATTTAAACTGAGCGCCTGCAAAATTAATTCAGCAAAACGCTTGGTCGCGCCCATGGTATTGGTTGGCCTGACGGCTTTGTCCGTAGAAATGAGTACAAAGGTTTCAACTTCTGCGTTTATCGCTGCCTGTGCCGTACGCAAAGTCCCAAAGACATTGTTCCAGATTGCTTCGCCCGGATTTTTTTCGACCATCGGCACATGTTTATAAGCCGCCGCATGATAGATCGTCTGCACCCTGAACGTCTTGCATATTTTTTCGCATCGTGTAGCGTTCTCGACCGAGCCCAATACAGGAATAAGTTTTATTTCTTCAGTATTTTTTATATCGCCAGGGATGGTGTGTATGCCGCCAGCCAGTCGGGAACTGGCGCGGCGCTTGCTTAACAGATGCTGCAACTCTTTTTCTATCGCATAAAGCGCAAATTCGCAGACTTCAAAAAGAATCAGCGAATTCGGTTGCAGCTGGATAATTTGCCGACACAGCTCGGAGCCGATAGAACCCCCTGCGCCGGTCACCATCACCACCTTGCCTTCAATATTGGCGTGCAGCAGCGATTGATCCGGCGGCACAGCATCGCGCCCCAACAGATCGGCAATATCAACCTCCTGTAGTTCATCAACGGTGACTTTGCCTTGGGCAATGTCCGACAAACCGGGCATAGACATCACATGAACGGCAAAAGGTTCCAGTAAACGGATGATTTCACTTTTACGCGTCCGATTAGCTGAGGGCATAGCCAGCAGAACATCTGAAACCTGATGCCTTTCTATTATGTACATCAAGGAACTGAGGGGATAAATCCTAAGGCCGTTGACCTTTTGTTTATGCAACAACGCGTCATCATCGATGAAAGCGACCGGCCTATATTCACGCCCATAGCCTAATGCGGAGGCCAACTGTACACCGGCGCTTCCTGCGCCATAAATCACCACATTTTTTTTGCTGTGGTTTTTTATCCCCCGGCCTCTGGTCAAGTTTAAATAAAGCTCTCCCAACCACCAACGTGCAAAAAAACGACTACTGCCCACCAGCAACATCATATTCAACCAGTTTAACGGCAACACCGTCCGGGGAACACCCATGACGGCGGATTCATACAGGACAAAAGCAAAAACCAGCGCATACAGCGTAGTCGCCTGAATAATGGCCCATAATGCCCTGATCTCCATGTAACGAATAATCGCCCGGTACAAGCCCAGCTTAACAAAAATCGGCACTGCGATCACAGGTGCCGCAGCAAACAGATACCACACCTCGCCTTTAGGGATATACAGCTCCCCCAAGCGCAAAGAAAAAGCCGCCCATAGAGCAAACATGGCAAAAAATATATCAGCACTAATAAGGATAAAGGCCTTCTTTTGTCGTGGAAGGCTGATAAACCAAGTGCGCGCTTGTGATCTCATGACACATCCTGCCTATTTATAAGAGCTTTCATTAAAAATGTGTGTGGTTTCAACGTGTTGTTGTTAATATTTAGCTGTCTAAAAGCATGAAAGATTTATTGGCCTATCGATTTTAACTTCCGGCACAAAGGAACCAAAGTGCTACAAATCTATCATGCGAATGTAAAAACAAACTTACTTTCAAGGGGAATTATACAGAATTCTGCAATGTCCCTTAATGAAATAGCCTCGATATTTCAAAATCAGCAACAATGCAGAAAGAGTTGAAGCTTTAGATTATGGGTATAAGCTGTCAGAAATGCGCTTAAAATCTATACATCAACCTTGTGCAACCAGACACGTAACGTTTCACAGAGTGGTCATAGAACATAAACAGAGTGGACAACGCTGCAAACGCCGTCCAGTGTGAATTTTAAAAATGAAACCTGAACTCGACAAAAATATTTTAATCTTTTTACTGTCCTCCATAGGTCTGATTGTTTTTCCGCATGTCTACCATATTCCGGCAAGCGTATTCGGCTTTTTTTGTCTGTTGTTTAGCTGGCGATTTATCGGGGTCTGGAAACAAAATTGGCTGCCCAATACCCCGGTTATTTTTTTGCTGATCGCCTTTGGAACCGTGCTGCTGTACAGTCAACATCAAGGCCTATTCGGGCGCGATGCCGGAACCCATTTGTTTATTACCGCCCTGGGACTTAAATTACTGGAGATTAAAAACGAGCGCGACCTTTACCTGATTACTTATCTGGCTTTTATCGTTGCGGCCTCCCAGTTTTTATATGAACAAAGCATACTGATGGCGGCTTATATCCTGTTGGTTTGCTGTGTGCTGTTGGCGACACTGGTTTGTATCAACAGCCGCAAAGCGCAAACACTTGCGGCGTTAAAAACAGCCGTCATTATCACCGTTCAGGCCCTGCCGATTGCGGTGGCCTTGTTTATTTTATTTCCCAGAGTTGAAGCGCCAAAATGGATGCTGTTTACCGATCCGCATCAAGCCAGAGCAGGTTTAAGCGACAGCATGGAGCCCGGTTCCATCAGCGATCTGAGCAAGTCTGACGAACTGGTGTTCCGGGTCAAATTTGCAGGCGTAATTCCACCGCCCGGACAGCGCTATTGGCGCGGCCCGGTTTTATCTCATACCGATGGCAAACGCTGGACTCAAACGGCGCTCCAAAAACCCTTGCGCAGACCTGTCGTTACCGGCACGCCTTATCAATACACGATCCTGATGGAGCCGCAGGATAAAAACTGGATTTTTGCGCTGGATATGCCCATACAGTTTTCCGCGCCTTTGGTTCGCAATACCAGCTACCAGCTCATTACCTTAGACAGCCCGGAAAAACGCGCAGAATATCATGTGACCTCCTATCCCGACTACAATACCGGCCCGATCAATCGTAGCGAATACCAAGCCGCAACACAGCTGCCCGGCGAACCGTCGGATAAAATTAAACAGCTGGTCAGTCAGTTACGCGGCTTTGACAGTGCCCCCGACAACTTTATCAAGCAGTTGTTAAACCATTTCAGGGTCGAGGACTTTCACTACACCTTGACCCCGCCGGTCATGGAAACAAACCCGATTGAAAGTTTTTTATTTAAAACCCGATACGGATTTTGCAGCCATTACGCCTCCGCCTTCGTGTACTTAATGCGCGTCGCTCATATTCCGGCTCGCGTCGTGACAGGCTATCAGGGCGGGGAGCTGAACAAAGTCGGCGACTTCCTGGAAATAAGACAAGCCGATGCCCATGCCTGGGCCGAAGTCTGGCTGAAGGATCGGGGCTGGGTTCGGTTTGATCCTACAGCCGCCATTGCACCGGAGAGAATCGATCGGGAGATTAACGTAGACCGGCAAGCCGCCTACGGTATCGCAGGAGCAAGTAATTATTTGCCGCTACCCGCTTACAACTGGCTAAGACAGGCCCGTCAATTGTGGAGCAACGTTGATTACAACTGGCAACGCTGGGTCATCAATTACGACAACAAGAGCCAATCCAACTTCCTGTCGTTATTCGGCATCAATGACATCAAGGCCATGATTTACTGGATGATCGCCGTCATAGCATCGATAACAGCCGTGCTTTGCTGGTTGCTGCTCTACCAAAAACCGAAAACCGCCGATAAAG
>CAZAUB010000132.1:0-6849 GCA_964488195.1 uncultured Methylobacter sp.
GAATTCTTCAGTAAGACGGAAAATGCTCAGATTTTTAAACCACATGTGCAACGGATACCTTGTAAATAAAATGACTGCGTATTATCGCAAATTTGGCGACGTAAAAATAAAATTTGTGCAATCAAAAAGCCGAATAGCAGCACTGCTTGCCGTTGTAGAAGACACACAGGGAACCTTGAAAGAAGCCGATGCTGCCGAGATGCGGCTGATCGAAGAGATACGCGGGATGGGTCAAGGCTCATTGTAATGCCAAGCCTTCAAGCCCCCTCCGCGTTTCTCGTAAACCAAAGCTTACCCCTGGCATTAAGGTGGTTATTTTTTAGCCAAAAGGGCAGGCGGAAGATCAATTTTTAAAACATTATGCTCCAAACGTTCCAGTAGTTTTTGGTAACACATGAGCCGTGTCGGTTTCAGCCTTGCGCCCTCAATGGTGATAAGAATTAACGAAGCCATTCTTGGTAACTTGGCAATCAAAGAAAACGTCACTTTTTCATCACTGGTAACAAACGATTCTTTTATTTCAGGTCGAATATTCCATTTCAGGGCCAACTGCTTTGCGATTTCTTTTTTCAATAGCTTAGTGTCAGTGATTTTTGCCTGAGCGGGAAATAGCGTTGGCATAAAGTGAACGACAAAGCCCTTGGTCATGCCTTGCACAAGATTTACATTCCCGGCTTCATTGGCATCAAACAATAAAATACAGTACGCGGTAAAGCATTGTTCACCATAGATTATTTTATCCCCCCCCCCCGCAGCAGCAAAGACGAAATAATCCAGCAAGCCGCTTTTTTCGGCAACTTGCTGAATATAACGCCTGTCATCAATTAATTGCCGCCATAACCGGGCTAAACTATCAGGATCGCTGATTGACCGCTCTTGCAGGTAAGAAAAAAACTTTAGCCTCAACAAAGCTTCGCCTTGTAAAAAAGCAATGTAAAGCTGGGTGGGTAAAGTCGCCCTGCTAGCGTTTGCAGGTATTTTGTGCGTGACAACAATACCGGTCGGAAATCTTGTCGGCAGGTATTGAGAGATGAGCGTAGTTACAAGCGTAAGTCGCCTAGCCATAAGTTAAGTCCCTTTATAATATATGTTTGGAGCGGATGACGGGATTCGAACCCGCGCCACACGGGGGGAACCCGATAATCAGGCTCTGAAGGCCTGCGTGCTACCATTACACTACACCCGCAACGGGCAGCAATAATAACATAGCAGAATCAACCGGGTGTGATTAAAAGCGCGGTTTTGGCTCCCTCTCCTGCTGGAGAGGGTTGGGGAGAGGAGAATTCTAATAAGGAAAAGGCTTTATTTTGATCCTCCTCACCCTACCCTCTCCAGCAGGAGAGGATTTTGCGCTTTGCGCAGAACAGTTACTGGACGTTTACCTTGAATGTAAACCGCACTTTTAATCACACCCGAATCAACCTAGGCTGAAAAATGGCGCTGTCGGCCGCCGAGTTATTATGCTATTATTGCCCGACTAAAAAACAAAGGTTCTTTAGGAAAGGCTATTGGTAACGTTTTGACACCATTTTGTCAGTAAGCACTCTAATTCTCATTAGACCCTGTTTCACTGGGAAATTAGCATGCTAGGTTTTAGACAGCAAGAGAAGTATTTGAGCTTTACAACAGGTCGTGGACGAGACTCGATGCCTTGAAAGGGGATGGACATCGTTAATTTAGCCCTTCAGGTTGTTCATAGCGGAGTAATGATACTTTCGGTAGGCGTAAAAACTGGCTTGTTAAGATAGGTGCTCTGTCTGAACAGACTTAGCTATAACTAAATGAATCATAAATAATATTATGTGAAGCTCAAAAAAACCCTTCAAAAGCCCACGGGCTGCTCCACCCTCCAAGCGTCATTTATTGCATACAGCCATTAGCACTGTAGTCTTTTGTGCGTCTGTAGAAATGCCCAAAGCTTGGGCAGAAAACCAGGATCAGCTGCCCGATCTTGGCACGGAAAACCAGCCTAGCGACACCACAAAAGCAAAAGCCAATCAGCCCAAAAGCACTGAAGACCAATGACCGTTATCGGCCAATCATCAGGGTAGCAATTTCAACCTGAATTCCGTTTATGACTTTACCAAAAGCCTGGAAGCCAATTTGGGCGTCAGCGGCAACCTAAATGAAAGAACCGGTGACGATGTTTTAGTCAATGCAGAACTCAAAATGCTATTTGCATCGGCCATTATGGGGACATCCATCTCCGTAGAAAGAGGCACCCAATTTCAAAAAATAATCGCCACCGTCGTCAAAGGCTATACCGGCGGAAAACTTAAGCTTTCCGCTGCCCAGTTGGAAAAAATGATGGCGGTCAGCTTTGATGGCTTCAGCCAGTTGTATAACAAAAAAATGACCCAAGAAGCGCTCGGCATAGAAAACAGTTACGAGCTGTGAGAAACCATCAGGGACATAAAATTTAACGTCAATTACTTTACCGTAGATAATGTTGATTTGGGCAAGATTGGCGAAATAGTAGTCAATGATGCCAATACCTTTGATTTAACCTATGCCTATGGGGCGATAAAAGGCGGGCAAAAAATACAGGCCGGGCCAAGTTTGGACGTAAAAATCACCGATGACATTAAACTCATCGTAGGCGGCGGCATTGAAGGACTAAAATACAACGCTGCTTATACCGAGGGAAGTTCTTACGCCAGAGGCTATTACAACGGTGGAGCGGCCTACCAGCCCAATAACTATAATAATATTGCTGCCGATTATTTAAAGAATGACACCTACGAAAAATATGGGGTCAGCTATACCCACGATTTCGGCAACAAATTCAGATCCTCTATTTGAGTGAGCAACACCCACCACCTCCAGTGACTTAAAGACAACCTTCAAGCCATGGCGAGTGTCATGTACACCTTTGGCTGGGGAAAATCGTCTAAACTGGCGAACTTGTTTACCGAGCATAACCAAACGGCGACTATTGAGTTTTCCGACTTAGCGCCTATAAACGCCATCAATACCCGCGAAATACAAGTCGCAAAAAAAGATGATTACAGAAAACATATGGTGCGGGTGGATAAGGCCGGAACCAATTCTACGGTCGAATATAACGGAACCAATGTCACCGTTAAAACCAACTTGGGCGTGGTTAATTTGGCTAATGGCGCAATACTTAGCTCTAGCCATCCTGATGGCGGCAATTACACCCATCTGTTTTCTATTGCGAGTAACGGCATATTAGTGGTCACTATGTTTGAACAGCTGCCTGTTGGGGAAAACAGACTGCTTATTCAGGAGTTGTGAGGCGCTTATACGGTGGTTAAATATATGGTGAGCCAAGGCTCTAAAGAATTGACGACTGCGGCGGAAATAAAGACCGGGTTAACACTGGCTGTGGCGCAGGGTTATGTTAATGGGGGGATTGGGTTTGGTGAAATAGCTGCGCCAACACCAGATGCAAGTACAACAATTTCAGCACCAAGTTTGGACAGTAAAACAGAAACAACAGTAAACACAGCACCATGAGCATTTACAGATACAGACTGAGTACAAAACGTAACAGTTAAATTGTATAGTGATGCATGATTAACATCATTAGTATGAACAAATGCAACATGAGATTTCACATGATTAACATCAAATACTACATACTATGCAGTAACAACATGAGAAGCAAAAAATGCAACAACATCATCATGGGAAGTTAAAACATCAACTGCATTAACAGTAACAACAGATACAACTGTAATATCAGATAATGCATCAACAGTAACCCAACCAACATTAGACAGTAAAACAGATACAACAATAAATACAACAATCTGAACATTTACAGATACATTTTGAGTACAAAATGTAACAGTTAAATTGTATAGTGATGCATGATTGACAACATTAGTATGAACAAATGCAACATGAGATTTCACGTGATTAACATGAAATACAACATATTATGCAGTAACAACATGAGAAGCAAGAAATGCAACAACATCAACATGGGAAGTTAAAACATCAACAGCATTAACAGTAACAACAGATGTGGCTAACACAGCACCAACTGCTAGTGATGTAACTTTTGATATGGGATTTTGAGCAGAAAGTCAAACATTTGATTTAGCTTCTAGTATTGCTGATACAGAGTCAGCTGATAATTTATTAACTATAAATGTAGTTTCATGACCAGCTCATGGTTCACTATCTTGGTCAGGAACACAATTTACATTTACAGCTACTCCATGATCGGGTTATGGTTGAGATGATAGTTTTACATATAGTGTAACTGATCCAGGTTCATTAACAAGTATAACAAAAACAGTCACAATTTTGAATATTTTAGAAAATGGAATTATATAAGGTTTAAATATAAAAAATAAAAGAAGTATCTGTGTGATACTTCTTTTATTTTTTATATATTTTCATATAATCAACTATTCAATTAATTTGTAGAGTTGATGATGAATTAGATCAAATATATATATTATCCATATTTATATTATGTAAAGAATTTAGTGGATATTTTATATCTCAAATACTAAGTTCTTGTCAGTTTATCAATTTTATTTTAACAAAACTTGAACTTATATTTGTTGGTAAACAATTTGTACAAACTGTTTGATTGTTAATCTTTATAATATTAGAACTATTACTTTTATAAATCCATAATCAATTTCATGAATTTCAATCAAAAAAGAATCTATTTCAATTTGTTGAAGGAAGATGGGGTCAGGTCTTGCAAAGTCACATTGGTGTGCTATAGTTTCTTTTATGTCAAGACCCTTACGCATTGAACTATCTGGTGGGCTGTACCACGTTACCTCGCGCGGCGACCGGCGCGAGGACATCTATTTTTCCGATGCTGACCGTGAAGCGTGGTTGGCTTTGCTTGGTCAAGTGTGTGAACGCTTTAATTGGTGCTGCCATGCGTACTGCCAGATGACCAACCATTATCATGTGGTGGTGGAGACACCAGAAGGTAACCTTGCCCAAGGAGAAAGGCGGGGTCAGGTCTTGCAAAGACACATTGGTATGGTATAGTTCCCCTCATGTCAAGACCCTTACGCATTGAACTATCTGGTGGGCTGTACCACGTTACCTCGCGCGGCGACCGGCGCGAGGACATCTATTTTTCCGATGCTGACCGTGAAGCGTGGTTGGCTTTGCTTGGTCAAGTGTGTGAACGCTTTAATTGGTGCTGCCATGCGTACTGCCAGATGACCAACCATTATCATGTGGTGGTGGAGACACCAGAAGGTAACCTTGCCCAAGGCATGCGCCAGCTCAATGGTGTCTACACCCAATCCATCAACCAAGCTCACGGGCGGGTTGGGCATGTATTCCAGGGGCGATACAAATCCATTCTGATTGAGAAGGATAGCTATCTGCTGGAGCTGGCGCGGTATGTGGTGCTCAACCCGTTGCGCGCAGGCATGATCAATGAGATCGGCGCCTGGCCGTGGAGCAGTTACCCTGCCATGATCGGTGCGGTGCCTACTCCGGTTTGGTTGCAAACGGATTGGCTGTTGGGGCAATTCGATCCGCAACGTGAGAGGGCGCGGGAGAAATATGTGGATTTTGTGCGCGCCGGGGTCGGGTTACCAAGTCTATGGGCAGACCTCCGCAACCAGGTTTTTCTTGGCAGCGAGGGGTTTGTTGCGCGTATGCATGCCGCAGTTTCCCCCGAACAATCGCTAGATGAGATTCCGCGTATACAGCGACGACTACCTGCTAAGTCGCTGGACAGCTACCGGGAGGAGCATGGGGACAACTCGCGCTTGGGGATGGCGTTGGCTTATCTGAGCGGGGATTACTCAATGAAGGCGATTGCCGATGAATTCGGCGTTCATTACACGACCGTCAGCCGTGCAGTCAAAGAGTATGACTCAAAAAATCCTCTTTAATGTGATCTTGCAAGATCTGACCCCATGGGCATTGGGTTCTTGATATAGCCTTTGATGAAGATAGCAATCGAACTCGCAAAGGACATAGTGCTGCGAATCTGGCTGTTATCCGGCACATTGCCTTGAATCTGATCAAGACTGAAAAAACATCCAAGGTCGGCATCAAAATCAAGCGATTAAAAGCCGGATGGGACAACGATTATTTACTTCGGGTCATTGGGATAATTTAAGCGCGATTGCCCTGGTTTGGTGGTTACGATGGTTTGGTGACTAAAGCTTACCACCAAGACAGCCAGTTTCTTTACTTAATTCATGGAGTTATCTCTTAAGTAAGTGCCATTCGGGACAGACCACGGTTTTTTGTTAAAAAAGGAGGCGAGTGTAAAAAAATCTACAGCCAAATCCGTGTCATCTGTGTTCTATTTTCTAACCGCTGAGTGCGGCTTCAAAACCACATCAACTTGGCCGCCATCACAAACAGCAGCAGCGAAAAATAGCGTTTCAATTTCTCCGCAGGCAGCTTATGCGCCAGTTTTGCGCCTATCGGGGCGGTGTAGGTGCTGGTCAGCACGATGCCCAGAAAAGAGGGAATATAGATATAACCCAAACTCCAGTCGGGCAGCTGCAACATATCCCTGCCCAATATCGCATAGCCTATCGTTCCGACGACGGCTATCGGCAAACCGCAGGCGCTGGCTATGGCTACCGCATTGCGCATCGGCGTTTGAAAATGCACTAAAAAAGGCACAATGAGTGTCCCGCCGCCTATTCCCAGTAATGACGACAGCAGCCCGATCAGGCCGGATATGCCCAAATCCAACTTTTTGGAAGGTTGCTGCTGTCCGGGTTTAGGCTTTAACTGCAAGGCCATTTGTACGCCCACGCCTAACAAATAAATGGTAAACAGAAAGCGTAATACGCCGCCGGCTATATGATCCGCGACCACCGACCCGACCGCCGCGCCGACCATAATTCCCGGCCCCAGGGCCAGCACTTT
>CAZAUB010000133.1:0-6843 GCA_964488195.1 uncultured Methylobacter sp.
ATTTTATCGAGATGATGGAGCACGCTAAACAGGGTTAGTGATAGTATTATTCCTAAATGTTCGACATAAAGTTGGAGGGACTCATGACAGCTTTACAAAAACTCACTTTTTTGACTGAACCAGATTACCTTGCATTTGAATTGAATGCCGACGTGCGTCATGAATATGTCGAAGGACAAATTTATGCCATGGCGGGGGCAAGTGAGCGGCATAATCGTATTGCAGGCAATGTGTTTTTTCATCTTCGTGCTGCAACACGCGGCGGGCATTGCGGTGTATTTATCAGCGATATGAAGCTGAGAATAGCGCAGCAACAGGCTTATTATTATCCTGACGTGATGTTGGTTTGTAATGCACACGATAATAACGAGTATTACAAACAACAGCCGTGTTTTATTGCGGAAATCTTATCGCCCGGCACGGCAAATACTGACCGTCGTGAAAAATTATTGGCCTATCAAAAAATACCTAGCCTACGCTATTACTTATTGATTAATGCCAATCAAACACAGGTTGAATATTTTGTCCGCGATGCTCAAGACGAATGGCAAGCTGCATTACTGGAAGCCGATGAAACGCTGACAATTGATTGTGAAAGTTATCAGGCTGTTTTAAGTCTGAGTGGTATTTATGAGGATGTGGTGTTTGATGATTGATTATTTATTATTTATTAACTGGTTTTTTTAACACTTTAAATAACTGCCGCGCAAAAATAAGCATCTAAGGTATCCTAATGAAAACTATACAACTTGAAGTTCATAGGATGTGCCGAGGCACGAGGCGGATCACTCGCGATTGATGGACTGCACGTTGTTTAGCGTACCCTACGGCTAACAATAGAAAACTCTGACGTTTGAATAAAAATATGCCTAAAGCCGCTCAGATCGGCTTAGCGCAACCTAATCATAATAGCTATTTAACAAATCAACAAAATGCCAAAAAGAACCGACATAAAATCGATTTTATTACTGGGCGCCGGGCCCATTGTTATTGGTCAAGCCTGCGAGTTTGATTATTCGGGCACACAAGCCTGTAAAGCGCTACGGGAAGAAGGTTTCCGCGTTATTCTGGTCAATTCCAATCCGGCAACGATTATGACCGACCCGGATATGGCCGATGCGACCTATATCGAGCCTATAGACTGGCAAACCGTAGAAAAAATCATCGCAAAGGAACGCCCCGATGCCATATTGCCGACCATGGGCGGACAAACTGCGTTGAATTGTGCGCTGGATCTCGATGCCCACGGCGTCTTGGAAAAATACGGCGTCGAGATGATCGGCGCGACCAAAGAAGCGATTAACAAAGCCGAAGACCGTGAACTGTTCAATCAGGCGATGCGGAAAATCGGTTATGAAGTAGCAAAATCAAAAACCGCACATTCTATGGAAGAGGCTCTGGCGGCGCAGCAGGAAGTGGGCTATCCGACGGTTATCCGCCCCTCATTTACCATGGGCGGCAGTGGTGGCGGTATCGCTTACAACAAGGAAGAGTTTGTTGAAATCTGCGAGCGCGGTCTGTATTTATCGCCTACCAACGAGTTGTTGATTGAAGAGTCGGTGCTGGGCTGGAAAGAATACGAAATGGAAGTGGTGCGCGACTCTAAAGATAACTGCATCATTGTTTGTTCGATTGAAAACTTCGACCCGATGGGCGTACATACCGGCGATTCCATTACCGTAGCCCCGGCGCAAACCTTGACCGATAAGGAATATCAGATTCTGCGTAATGTCTCCCTGGCCGTGTTGCGTGAAATTGGTGTCGATACCGGCGGTTCCAACGTACAGGTTGCTATTAATCCCAAAGACGGGCGGATGATCGTTATCGAGATGAACCCGCGCGTATCGCGTTCGTCCGCCTTGGCGTCAAAGGCAACCGGTTTCCCGATTGCCAAAGTGGCGGCAAAATTGGCGATAGGCTATACGCTGGATGAATTGAAAAACGAGATTACCGGTGGTGCAACACCGGCATCGTTTGAGCCGACGATTGATTATGTAGTCACCAAGGTTCCACGGTTTACCTTTGAGAAATTCCCGCAAGCGGATGACCGTTTGACCACGCAGATGAAGTCTGTGGGTGAAGTCATGGCTATCGGCCGTACTTTTCAGGAATCACTGCAAAAAGCATTGCGTGGATTGGAAATCGGTATCAGCGGTCTTGATGAAATTATCGATTTGAACCGGGAAGATGCACAAGAAAAAATGCAGCGTGAAATGCGCCATCCGGGGCCGGATCGTTTACTCTATGTCGCCGATGCGTTCCGTAGCGGCATGAGTCTGGATGATGTGCATGAAGCCAGTAAAATCGATCCGTGGTTTTTGGCGCAGGTTGAAGATTTGATTATTACTGAAAAATCGTTATCGACTAAAACCTTATCGACCTTGAAAGAAGGTGAGTTGTATAAATTAAAGCGCAAAGGTTTTTCCGATATACGCCTGGCCAAGTTGCTGGATACCTCCGAGTCGGAAGTGCGCAATGTGCGGCATAAGCAGAACATTCGTCCGGTCTATAAGCGCATAGATTCCTGTGCGGCTGAGTTTTCGTCGGACACGGCTTATTTGTATTCAACTTATGAGCAAGAATGCGAAGCGCGGGTTTCCGATAGAGAGAAAATCATTATTCTCGGTGGCGGGCCTAACCGCATCGGGCAAGGGATCGAGTTTGATTACTGCTGTGTGCATGCCGCATTGGCATTGCGTGAAGATGGTTACGAAACCATCATGATCAATTGCAATCCTGAAACGGTTTCTACCGATTTCGACACCTCGGATCGTTTGTATTTTGAGTCGTTAACGCTGGAAGATGTGCTGGAAATTGTTCATATTGAACAACCCAAAGGCGTGATCGTGCAATACGGCGGTCAGACGCCGTTAAAATTGGCGCGCGCATTGGAAGCGGCGGGTGTGCCTATTATTGGCACCTCGCCCGACTCGATTGATTTGGCTGAAGACCGCGAGCGCTTTCAAAAACTGCTGGAAAGGCTGGATTTAAAACAGCCGCCCAATGCTACAGCGCGTTCTGTCGAACAGGCGATTAATGCGGCAAAGGAACTGGGTTATCCGCTGGTTGTAAGGCCTTCATACGTCTTAGGTGGTCGGGCAATGGAAATCGTCTTCAATGAAGAGGGTTTGCAGCGTTATATGAAAGAAGCAGTCAGTGTTTCCAATGATTCGCCGGTATTGTTGGATCGTTTCCTTGATGATGCTGTCGAAATGGATGTTGACGCCATTTATGACGGGGAGCAGGTATTGATAGGCGGCTTGATGGAGCACATCGAACAGGCCGGTGTGCATTCAGGCGATTCCGCGTGTTCGTTGCCCCCGTATGAATTAGCGCCGCACCTTCAGGATAAATTGCGCGAACAAGTGACCAAAATGGCGGAAGCTTTAGGTGTTGTGGGTTTGATGAATACCCAGTTTGCTATTCAGGGCGAGGATATTTACGTGCTTGAAGTCAATCCAAGGGCTTCGCGTACTGCACCTTTTGTGTCCAAGGCAACCGGTTACCCGCTGGCTAAAATTGCGGCGCGTTGCATGGTCGGACAAACGTTAGCGCAACAAGGTATTACCGAAGAGCGTATTCCGGGTTACTATTCGGTTAAGGAAGCAGTGTTTCCGTTTGTTAAATTTCCAGGCGTTGACCCTTTATTGGGGCCTGAAATGAAATCAACCGGCGAGGTGATGGGTGTGGGCAAAACCTTCGGTGAGGCTTTTGCTAAATCCCAGCGCGCTGCCGGCGTCAACTTGAATCACAGCGGCAAAGTGCTGATCAGTATTCGTGATGCGGATAAAGCCAAGTTGCCTGATATTGCCAGAATGCTGGTCGATAAAAAATATGAAATTGTCGCTACCGGCGGCACGGCAAAGTATCTTAAAGACACAGGCATTCCTTGCGAAGTGGTTTATAAGGTTAACGAAGGGCGGCCTAACACGGTTGATATGATTAAAAATGATCAGATTCAGCTAATTATTAATACGACAGAAGGCAAAAAAGCCATTTCGGATTCATTTACCATGCGCCGGGAAGCACTACAGCACCGTGTAACCTATTACACGACGATGGCCGGTGCAAGAGCGGCCTGTTACGCGCTGGGTGAATTGGATGCCGGCGATGTGAATTGCTTGCAGGATCTGCATAAGAGTCTTATTTAAGGCGAAAGACTAAGGGCTAAGGGCGAAAGGAGCGGCGACATTCGTCTTTAGCCTTTCGCCCTTAGCCTAAAAAAATAATTATTTGGAGTTTTAAAAAATGAATAAAGTACCTCTCACCGTCAAAGGTGCAGAAAAATTACGCGCCGAACTGGAAGAGTTAAAGTCGGTGGTGCGTCCGCGTATCATTGCCTCGATTGCGACAGCCAGGGCGCACGGTGATTTGAAAGAAAATGCCGAATATCATGCTGCGAAAGAGCAGCAAAGCTTTGCCGAAGGGCGTATTTCTGAAATTGAAGGTAAACTTTCTAACGCGCAAATTATTGACGTTACCAAGGTGGATGCCAATGGAAAGGTGGTGTTCGGCGCGACAGTAGAAATAGAAGATATTGAAGCCGAGAGAAAGGTGATCTATCAGATTGTTGGCGAAGATGAGGCCAATATCAAGGAAGGCCGTATTTCAATCGGCTCGCCGATTGCCAGAGCCCTGATCGGCAAAGAGGTTGAAGACGTTGTAACGGTTAAAGCGCCGGGTGGCAATGTCGACTATGAAATTATTTCGATTGAATATATCTAGGCTAAAGGCTAAAGGAGGTGTGTTTTTCCTTGTGCCTTTCGCCTTTTGTCTTTGGCCTTAATCTATTTCTCAGGATTTAATCGGTAAATAACGGCAATTTGTCCAATGCTCTGAATGAGCTCTGCGCCTGTGTCAGCGCAGATTTTCTCGCTGATCAGCTTGCGATCTTCCCGTTCAGCGCGTATGCGTACTTTAATCAGTTCGTGGGTGTTAAGTGCCAATTCAATCTCTGCCAGCACGGCTGCTGTAAGCCCCGATTGGCCAATCATAATGACGGGTTTTAAGCTGTGCGCTTGGGACTTAAGTTTTTTCTTATCTGCAGAGTTCACTCTTTATTCCTAAATCAAAAGCCTGAATTTTACACTAAAATAGAGTTATGGGACGAAGTAAAAGTAGCAGTCGTTGGATGCAGGAGCATTTTGACGACGAATACGTCAAAATGGCGCAAGCTCAAGGTTATCGTTCGCGTGCGGTTTTTAAATTGAAAGAAATTCAGGATAAAGACCAGCTGATTAAGCCGGGGATGAATATTATCGATTTGGGCGCTGCCCCCGGTGGTTGGTCGCAGTTTACACGGCAGATTATCGGTAAAAGAGACAAAATTATCGCGTTGGATATTTTAGCGATGGATCCGCTGGAGGGTGTCGAATTTATACAGGGTGATTTTCGCGAGCAAGTCGTTCTGGATCAATTGTATACTTTACTTGACGGCGCTCCGGTCAATCTGGTGATGTCGGATATGGCACCCAATATGAGCGGCAATAAGGGCGTAGACCAGCCCCGCGCTATATATTTGGGTGAGTTGGCGCTGGAGACGGCCAAGACTGTGTTGGCAAAAGACGGGATTTTTTTGGTTAAATTATTTCACGGTGCGGGTTTTGAAGAATTCCATAAGGAAGTTCAGCAATCCTTTGCCAAAGTGGCTATCAGAAAGCCAAAAGCGTCAAGACCTAGAAGTAATGAGGTTTATATTTTAGCCAAAGGCTTTAAATAACCTTTTGTAGCCCTAATATAGGTGGGACGTGGTGAGCCATGTATATGAAGCTGTGTTTTTCATGTGCGGGTAAGTTTCAGATAAATAACGACAGTCAGGAAAGTTAACTCCTGATATAATTACTCAGTTTTTAAATCGAGAGCCGTTCAGGCCCAGGGTGTGTAAATTGAACGATATGATAAAAAATATAATCCTATGGGTCGTCATTGCAGTTGTATTGATGTCCGTCTTTAATAATTTCGGCCCGCAAAATGACAGGGCTGATTCCTCGATGTCTTATTCGCAATTCATCGAGTCGGTAAAAGCAGGTCAAGTCCAGCAGGTGATGATTGAAGACAATATCATCAAAGGCAAGATGCAGGGCGGTCAGATATTTAAAACCTACGCACCTTCAGATCCCCATATGGTCGATGATTTGCTGGCAAATGGCGTTGAAATTAAGGCCGTTCCGCCAGAGCAGCCTTCTTTGCTAATGCAGTTGCTGGTTTCTTTTGGGCCGATGTTGTTACTGATTGCGGTGTGGGTTTTCTTTATGCGGCAAATGCAGGGCGGCGCCGGTGGCGGTCGCGGTGCAATGAATTTTGGTAAAAGCAAAGCCCGTATGCTTGAAGAAGACCAGATTAAAGTGACTTTTGCCGATGTGGCAGGTTGCGATGAAGCTAAAGAAGAAGTTGTCGAAATGGTCGATTTCCTTAAAGATCCGGCAAAATATCAGAAATTAGGCGGCAAAATTCCTCGCGGCGCGTTGATGATTGGCCCTCCGGGAACAGGAAAAACCTTGCTGGCCAGGGCTATTGCCGGTGAGGCCAAAGTGCCGTTCTTCACTATTTCCGGTTCGGATTTTGTTGAGATGTTTGTCGGTGTGGGCGCATCCCGTGTGCGGGATATGTTTGAACAAGCCAAAAAACATGCGCCCTGCATTATTTTTATTGATGAAATTGATGCTGTCGGTCGTCAGCGCGGTGCCGGTTTGGGTGGTGGCAACGACGAACGTGAGCAGACTTTAAATCAATTGCTGGTTGAAATGGATGGGTTTGAGGGCAACGAAGGCATTATTGTCATTGCAGCTACAAACCGCCCCGATATATTGGATAAGGCTTTATTGCGTCCAGGCCGATTTGATC
>CAZAUB010000134.1:0-6827 GCA_964488195.1 uncultured Methylobacter sp.
ACCGAGCCGGGCTTGATGCGTTTGCAAGTAACAACCACATCTTCCAGGTGGCACTGACTTTTACCCTGATTAGCGCCAGTGCATGTTGTACAGGCAGCCTTGCCTTCATCTTTTACTTTTTCGACATGCCAGCCGTAACCTTGCGACTGACAAAATGTTTTGCTGTATCGGGTGATATTATAGGGTTTTGATGCAGCTGCAATGGCTTCGGATTCCAGGTCACATCCCGGCGAAGGCAACGTGTTAGCCATAAGATCTCGGTAAATATATTCTGTCGCCAACGTTGTTCCTGAAAAAAAAACTAACGCCAACCACAGGCATATCAAATTTAGTTTCATGGTTCTCTCCTGATTATTATTTTAAGCGATGTGTGATTACGCTTAGGTTGACAAGAACTCCGCTTATCCGTTGTTCTGTTTAATGTAGCGTCTTGTCATGAGAATAATTCAGTTTAGGATGCGAATGTTCATCTGGGCAGTCTCCTCCTCCTGTTGCTGTTTGATAGGCGCAAATTTTTCGTTCTCGCTTTGTTTGACCAGCGCAATGACGACCAGTAAAGTAAATACTGTACAACCAACATATAGCCAGAATTTGTCTTTTGTTTGTGGCTCTTCGTTCATTTTTTATACCTTTTGTTGTTTTAAATCATCGATAGATGTACCAAGGTTGATATGAAAATCATGGCGCTCATCAACGTCGGAACCGGTCTTCTCCTGAGGCTTATGTTTCCTCCGGATAAGCTACTTCATCTTGATAGTTTGAGCGTTCAACAACTTCGGCTGCAATGTTGGCAGGCGCATGACGCATAAAATATCCTCTTTTATGATAGTAGCGGATCAATACTATAGAAGAAGTTCAAGAACGCTGTCAACCAAATATCGATTCGATACAAGCAGTGCACATCAAGCCGTTCCGCCAACTAATAAAGTCAAAATAACAAACTTAGCGTTACGGCAGTGCAACCAGGACTGCACCCGGAGGCAAATTCTGCGATAATAATCCATAGTAATCTGCCTATTTGTGCCGGACTGAGCCGGTATAACTATTTATTCAACAACCCATCTATGAACGAAAACACAGTATTCAAACCTTGTAATCTGGTTATCTTTGGCGCGCTGGGCGATTTATCCCGCCGCAAGTTGCTTATTTCCCTGTATCGGCTTGAAAAAGCCGACTTGATTGAGACCGATACCCGTATCATCGGCATAGATCAACACGAGGTCGATAATTCAGGATTTGTCGGGATCATCCATAATAGTTTGCAAGAGTTTTTAAACGAAATAGTTGATGAACAAGTGTGGGCGCGGCTTTCGGCAAGACTTTCCTACCTGAAAATAGATTTAACTCAACCGGATCAATACCGGTTGTTGAATAGCGTTATTGATGGGCAATCCAGGGTTATGGTGAATTATTTTGCCGTTGCCCCTTTCTTATTTACCAATATTTGTCAGGGACTGGCTAGCTGCGGAGTTTTGAATGAAGAATCGCGCATGGTGATGGAAAAGCCGATCGGCCACGATCTTAAATCCTCAAAAGATATTAATGATGCCGTTGCCGAGGTGTTCAGCGAAAAACAGGTTTACCGTATTGATCATTATCTGGGTAAAGAAACTGTACTCAATTTATTGGCGTTGCGCTTTGCCAATTCCATTTTTACTACCAACTGGGATCACAATACCATTGATCATATTCAGATTACCGTCGCTGAAGAAGTCGGCATTGAAGGGCGCTGGGATTATTTTGACAAAACCGGGCAATTGCGTGACATGCTGCAAAATCACCTATTGCAGATTCTGACTTTTGTAGCGATGGAGCCGCCGGTCAATCTGGAGGCGCAAAGCATACACAACGAAAAAATAAAAGTTCTTGCCGCGCTACGGCCTATTACCAAAGAAAATGTCGAAAGAAAAACCGTCCGTGGACTTTATACGGCGGGGGAACTCAAGGGCAATCCTGTGCCGGGCTATCTTGAAGAAGAAGGAGCTAATACTGAAAGCACCACAGAAAGCTTTGTCGCGTTGAGAGTGGATATTGATAACTGGCGCTGGGCCGGGGTGCCGTTTTACTTGCGTACCGGCAAACGGATGACTTATAAACGCACTGAAATCGTCGTTAATTTTAAGCAATTGCCGCATAACATCTTTAAAGAGAGCTTTAAGGATCTGCCGCCCAATAAACTCATCATTCACTTGCAGCCGAATGAAGGCGTGGAAATTCAGATGCTCAATAAAATACCGGGTATCGATGAAAATATTATGCTAAAAAAGAACAAGCTGGATTTGAGTTTTTCCGAGATTAAAAACAGCAAGATTTTCGGCGGTTATGAGAAATTGGTGCTTGAAGCCATGCGGGGCAATCCCACGCTGTTTCTTAGTCGAGAGGAGATTGAGCAGGCCTGGACATGGATCGATTCGATACAGGATGCCTGGGCGCATACCGATGTTGCGCCAAAACCTTACCCGGCCGGGACATGGGGGCCTGAGGCAGCTGACGAATTAATTGCCAGAGACCAAAGAGCCTGGGAAGAATGATAGAAGTGTATGGCGCAAGATAGCCATGTTAAAATTTGAATTTTAAACCTGTTTTCCGAGTAACCCTAAATTAGGAATAAACATGCATCCCGTAATAGAGAAAGTGACTCAAGAAATCATTGAGCGCAGCCATCCAACCCGCTCAGCCTACTTGAGCCATATTGATGCTGTCGCTAAAAAAGGTCCTGTGCGTTCGGGAATGGGCTGTGGTAATTTGGCTCACGGTTTCGCTGCGTGTAGTGCCAGCGAGAAAGCCGACTTGACCGGCGATCAAAAAGCCAATATCGCGATCATCACTTCTTACAATGATATGTTGTCGGCTCACCAACCGTATAAGGATGCGCCTGATTTAATCAAGGCCGCCATTAGAGAAGCGGGTGGTGTGGCTCAGGTTGCCGGCGGCGTACCGGCCATGTGCGATGGTATTACCCAGGGTCAGCCCGGTATGGAGCTAGGGTTGTTTAGCCGTGATTTGATTGCGATGGCCACCGCCATAGGCATGAGCCATAATATGTTTGATGGCGCTTTGTACCTGGGCATTTGTGACAAAATTGTGCCCGGACTGCTGATAGGTGCACTAAGTTTTGGCCATTTACCGGCCATATTTGTTCCGTCTGGCCCCATGCCCAGCGGCTTGACCAATAAAGAAAAAGCCCGCGCCCGTCAAGCTTACGCTACCGGTAAAATTGGTCGTAAAGAGCTGCTCGAAGCGGAGTCTGCGTCATACCACAGCCCGGGTACGTGTACGTTTTACGGTTCTGCAAACACTAACCAGATGATGATGGAAATTATGGGTCTGCATCTACCCGGCAGTTCATTCATCAACCCTTACACACCATTGCGTGATGAACTAACCAAGGCCGCTGCCAAACAGGTTTTAAAGTTTACGGCACTGGGTGACGATTATCGCCCGATTGCTCACATGGTCGACGAAAAAGCGATAGTCAATGCGGTCATCGGTTTGTTGGCAACGGGTGGCTCGACCAACCACACCTTGCACTTAGTCGCCATTGCCCGTGCTTCCGGTATCATTCTTAACTGGGATGATTTTGACAGGCTCTCCAAAGCAATTCCATTAATTGCAAAAATCTATCCCAACGGCCCTGCTGACGTTAACCACTTCCAGGCCGCTGGTGGCATGGGCGTATTAATCGCTGAACTGTTAAGAAACGGCCTGTTACACGAAGACATTATTACGGTTGCCGACGAGCGCGGTATGAACAACTACCGACAAGAACCCAAACTGATCGACAATAAATTGATATGGGAACCCGTCCCCAATGTCTCTTTAGACATGGAGGTTCTCAGCACCGTTGAAAAGCCCTTTGCGACAGGTGGCGGCTTGCATGTAATGCACGGCAATTTAGGGCGAGGAATATCCAAGCTGTCGGCAGTGTCCGTTGAGCATCAAATCGTTGAAGCCCCTGCGATCGTATTCGATGACCAGCAGGATATGCTTGCCGCCTTTAAACGCGGTGAATTGGAAAAAGATTTTGTCGCCGTCGTTCGCTTTCAAGGGCCACGCTCTAATGGGATGCCGGAACTGCATAAACTGACGCCACCACTGGGTGTATTACAAGATAAAGGTTTTAAGGTCGCCCTGGTCACTGACGGTCGCATGTCAGGCGCTTCGGGTAAAGTACCCTCAGCTATCCATATGTGTCCAGAATGTGAAGTCGGTGGCCCGCTAGCGAAAGTGCTTACTGGCGATATTATTTCCATGAATCTGCAAACTGGTGATATTAATGTATTAGTCGATGAGGCTGAATTTAATGCACGAATTCCAGTACCCAATTCCGCTAAGAATCACCATTATGGCTTGGGACGCGAGATGTTTGGCGGCTTCCGTTTGGGCGCCTCTTCTGCTGAAACAGGCGCGTCTAACCTGTTTCTTGTCGATTAACCTAAAAATAATAATTACCGGATAAATCAATGAATTCGAGCAACTGGAAAATCCAACCTAAAGACGTTTTAAGCGCCGGCCCGGTCATGCCGGTCATGGTCATTCAAAATCTGGATGATGCTGTGCCTTTGGCCAAAGCCTTGGTTGCGGGCGGCATTAAAGTGCTGGAAATAACGCTACGCACTCCGATAGCCCTGGATGCGATCAGGCTTATCAGCCGGGAAGTCAAAGACGCGATCGTTGGTGCAGGCACCATTACTACGCCCGAACAATTAAAAGCGGCAGAAGATGCCGGTGCCGTTTTTGCGATTAGTCCCGGATTAACGCCGAAGCTTTTAGCTGCCGCCCAAGTCGGCAATATAGCGTTGATTCCAGGCATAGCCACGTTGTCGGAACTGATGTTAGGGATGGAATATGGACTGGATCATTTCAAATTCTTCCCGGCCGAAGCGGCAGGCGGCATACCCATGCTAAAATCTATCGCCGGTCCTATCCCTAATGCGACTTTTTGCCCGACCGGCGGTATTTCGCCGGAAAATTACAACAGTTATTTGCAATTAAGCAATGTTGCCTGCGTTGGCGGATCATGGCTTGTGCCTGCGGATGTGGTAAAATTAAAAAATTGGGCTAGAGTGACTGAACTGGCAAAACAGACCATAGACAGGGCTGTTTCAAATTGAGCGCATTCTTTGCACCGTCACCTTTCCGGAACTGGTTACTTTATAAGCAAACTCCCTTTAAAATGCTAGCCAAGATCAATCACGCAATTGACTCGGTAAACCGCGAAATTTCCCGATTTACTGGGCCTTTGATAGCGCTACAGACCTTGTTACAAAACTGAGAAACCCCATGACTAAACTGCGCAGTGTTACCTTAAATGAGGAAACTCAATCTTTATGTGAGTTGCCTATTTTATCTGGGACTATTGGCCCCGATGTAGTAGACATCCAATCTCTGTACCAAAAGACCGGCATGTTTACCTATGATCCCGGTTTTACTTCTACGGCCAGTTGCAGTTCGTCGATAACTTATATAGACGGTGAAAAAGGGATACTGCTTTATCGCGGTTATCCTATCGAGCAACTTGCAGAACATTGCACTTTTTTGGAAGTTTGCTATTTACTGCTGAATGGTGAATTACCCGGAACTGATGAAATGCAGCAGTTCGAAAACACCATAACCCGGCACACGATGGTGCATGATCAACTGACTAACTTTTTTAAAGGGTTCCGCCGCGATGCACACCCGATGGCCATTATGGTTGCTGTTGTCGGCGCACTGTCAGCGTTCTATCATGACGCACTGGACATTAAATCTAAAAAGGATCGCGACTTAAGCGCCATCCGCCTGATTGCCAAGGTGCCGACCATCGTGGCGATGTGTCATAAATACAGCACCGGCTTACCGTTTATGTACCCGCAAAACAAGCTAAGTTACGTTGAAAATTTTATGCGTATGATGCTGAGTACACCTTGCGACGATTTCGTGCCCAATCCTGTGTTGGTCAAAGCGCTGGACAGAATCCTGATTCTTCATGCCGATCATGAACAAAATGCCTCGACTTCAACAGTACGTTTAGCGGGTTCCAGCGGCGCAAACCCCTATGCCTGCATTACTGCCGGGATTGCCTGCCTTTGGGGAGCCGCCCATGGCGGTGCCAATGAAGCCGTGCTCAACATGCTGGAGGAGATTGACGATGTTTCGAATATTACTAAATTTATAAACAAGGCCAAGGATAAAAACGACTCGTTCAGACTGATGGGATTCGGTCATCGGGTTTATAAAAATTACGACCCGCGCGCCAAATTAATGCGTGAAACCTGTCATGAAGTACTCACCGAACTTGGTCTGCATGATGACAAAATCTTTAAATTAGCCCTGGAATTGGAACGCATTGCTCTTGAAGATGAGTATTTCATCGAGAAAAAACTCTACCCGAACGTCGATTATTATTCCGGCATCGTGTTGCATGCCTTAGGCATACCCAGCAACATGTTTACCGCGATGTTCGCAATGGGTAGAACCGTGGGTTGGATTGCCCATTGGGATGAAATGATAGCAGATCCGGAACAAAAAATAGGGCGGCCAAGGCAGCTTTATACCGGCGCAGCAAGGCGCGACATACCGCCTCAGCACGTTAAACGGGGTTAATGCCCACAACCATCGATTAACGCCCACCCCCGGCAAGGATGGCCGGGGGTGGGCGTTAAACCGTAATCCATACATCATTTAAAAATTGAATTCATAAACGCTGAAATGTGTTCGATTTCCTCAATACAAAGGCTATGTTCCATCAGGTAGTCATGCCATTCAATGTTGTAGTCCATCGATTTTAGCGTATCAAATGCGGCTTTGCCGGACTCAACTGCTACGACGGGGTCGATGATGCCGTG
>CAZAUB010000135.1:0-1414 GCA_964488195.1 uncultured Methylobacter sp.
TTTAAAGGCGAAACCCGTTATCAATTGCAAACCCTGGATGGCGTCATGGTGTTGAAAGCCGACAGCCAAGGCGCGGCTTCCGGCTTGTTTAAAGAGCAGCGTATTGATCTGGAACAAACGCCGTTTCTGAATTGGTCTTGGCGAGTTGCCAACCGCTTGGAAGGGCTAAATGAACAAAGCAAGGCTGGTGACGATTACGTAGCGCGTATTTATGTGGTGGTCAAGGGCGGTCTGGCGTTTTGGCAGACCAAGGCGATTAATTATGTTTGGGCGAGCAATACTGCAAAAGACAGTGTTTGGCCCAATGCTTTTGCCGGTGATCATGCGATGATGTTGGCTTTGCGCGGCCCTGAAGCGCCATTGAACATCTGGCACAGCGAAAAGCGTAATGTTCAGGCCGACTTGAAAAAGCTGTTCGGCAAAGACTTTCGCTACATTGATGCGGTGGCGCTGATGACCGATACTGACAATAGTGGCGGACAGGTTGCCGCCTTTTACGGCGATATTTGGTTTTCCAAGGATTAATAATGCACGACACTCGACCACTCTTAGCCAATAGCGACTTCCCAGCCATTTTCCGCAAACCGCTGGAAATACTGCAAGTCAATCTTGGCTATCTATGTAACCTGAGCTGCGTACATTGTCATGTCAACGCAGGGCCTAAGCGCACCGAACTGATGAGCTTGGAAACGCTGGATCAGGTGTTGGCGTTGGCTCAGGCAGCTAATATTCACACCCTGGACTTAACCGGCGGCGCCCCGGAAATGCACCCGCATTTCCACTATCTGGTGAAGGCAGCGCGCGACCAGGGGATTAAGGTCATTGATCGCTGTAATCTGACCATCCTGGAAGATCAGCGTTATATTGATTTGGCAGAGTTTCTGGCCGAGCAGCAGGTGGAAATTGCCGCTTCGCTGCCCTGTTACCTGGAAGAAAATGTCGATAAACAGCGTGGCAAAGGTGTATTTAAGGATAGTTTGGCCGCATTACAGCGCCTGAACCAGTTGGGTTATGGTCAGCCAGACAGTCCGTTGCAGCTTAATCTGGTTTTTAACCCGCAAGATGCGGTATTGCCGCCAGATCAACAAACCCTGGAACAGGCTTACAAACAGCATTTACTACAGCATTACGGCATCGTCTTTAATCGGCTCTATGCTATCGTCAATATGCCGATCCAGCGTTTCGGCAGTATGCTGGTCAGTCAGGGGCGATTTGATGCGTATCTTAACTTATTATGCAGCAGCTTTCGCGAGGACAACCTCGCCCATCTGATGTGCCTGAATACGTTGAGCATTGATTGGCAGGGCTATGTTTACGATTGCGACTTCAACCAGATGTTGTCCATGCCGCTGGGTGCAACGACAAAGTCGCCTGTGCATATCGACGATTTAACCCTGGAAACTTTGAACGGTGC
>CAZAUB010000135.1:1514-6795 GCA_964488195.1 uncultured Methylobacter sp.
TGGCCGATAACTGCCGTTCAATAAACACCCATTTCAAGGCAATTTTTTTGTTTTTAGAGGGGGCATTCTTTTACAGTTTTTGTTATCCCTTTGTTCACTGCACAACGATATGAAGCTGTGCAGCCGTTCATAGTTCGACAAGGCCTTTAGTTCTGATCGCAGTCGAAGGACTCCACGGAATGGCTTAACTTGTATTATGCTGAAAGCCCACCTTTCGCCTTTAGCCTTGCACCTTTTACCTCTATTTACTCTTCCCCAGCCAGCAGCCGCTTAATATTACCCTTATGCCGCCATAATAAAAAAACCATCATGACTACAGAAGCCGCAACGATAGCCTTGTCCCCAATTATAAACCAGGCAAAAACAGGAGACAGGATCGAGGCAACCAACGCGGACAAGGATGAAATTTTGCCCAGCTTATAAATCAGGAACCAGGTTGCCATGAACGCAAAACCGAGCGTCCAGGAAAAACCGAGCAAAACACCGACCGATGTCGCGACACCCTTGCCGCCTTTAAAACCGAAAAATACCGGATAGAGGTGACCCATAAAGGCCGCCAATCCGGTTGCAGCAACTAACTCGGTGGGCAGTCCCAACACATTAGCGGCATAGACCGGGATTAAACCTTTCAACATATCGCCCAGCAGGGTAATCCCTGCCGCTTTTTTACCACCGATACGCATCACATTAGTCGCTCCGGGATTGCCCGAGCCCTGTTCGCGGGGATCGGGCAAGCCCATCAGGCGACAAATAATAATTGCACTGGAAATTGAGCCTATCAGATAGGCGGCCGGAACAAACAACCATTCAACCATTGAGTAACCTTTTCATCATCAGAACTTGTAAGCAAAGGGCGTTTCCCTGATACTTACCACTTTAAAAAACACGCATCATAACCGGAAATCATTATGGACATCATATTTTTAGGCGGCCTGGAAATTGAAACTATCATCGGCATTTACGACTGGGAAAGAGTAACCAAGCAAACCGTCATTCTTGATATCGAGATGGCTTTTGATATTCAAAAAGCCGCAGAAACCGACGACATTCAATACACGCTTGATTACAAAACCGTTTCTCACCGCATTATTTCTTTTGTTGAGGCCAGCCAGTTTTTCCTGGTTGAAAAATTAATTTCAGAAATAGCCGACATTATCCGTAACGAATTTAATGTGCCTTGGGTGAAAATAACCCTGAATAAAAAAGGTGCGATCAGCGGCGCCAGCGATGTCGGCATTATTATTGAACGGGGAGAATGGAAATCGTGACCAGAGGCTATATCAGCATAGGCAGTAATATTAACAAGGATGAACACATCCCTGCGAGCCTGCGGGCGCTTGAGCAAACCTTTGGCAAGCTGGCGGTTTCAAGTGTTTATGAGTCCGAAGCTGTGGGTTTTACCGGCGATGTTTTCTACAATCTTGTGGTTGGGTTCGATTCCGATTTGGAGGTGAAAGCGGTTGCCAAACAACTTAGGCAAATTGAGCTGGATAATGGTCGCACTCGCGACAGCCGGAAGTTTGCTGCTCGCACCCTCGATCTGGATCTGGTTCTATACGGCGACCTGATCGTCAACGATGGCCGCTTGCAGATACCCCGGGATGAAATTGTGCATTACGCTTTTGTGCTTGAGCCTTTAGCGGAAATCGCCCCGACCCTAAAACATCCCATCAGCCAGCTAAGTTATGCCGAGCTTTGGGATAAATTCGACAAGACCGACCTCAAGCAAAAGCGAGTCATGCCGTCCTGGGCCTCAACAAAATAGGGTGCGCCCGCCATCGACTGTCAGTATCTGACCGGTGATGTAATCGGCATCCTTAATCAAAAAGAGCACAGCCTTGGCAATATCAACCTGCTCGCCGCTACGCTTTAAGATCACCCGTTGCAGTATCTCCAGTTTGGCCGATTCGGATAAATCGTTCTCGGGCCAGAGTATGGCTCCCGGAGCCACGCCGTTCACCCTGACAGCAGGCCCCAACTCCTTGGCTAAAACCTTGGTCATGGCGGCCAGTCCGGCTTTTGCGATGCTGTACACCGGATAACCGCTCAGCCCACGTTCGGCATGGATGTCGACAATATTGATTATGCAGCCCTTGTTGTCGGTTAAGGTCTTCGCCAAGGCTTTCGCCAGAAAAAACGGCGCTTTTAAGTTGCTGCCCAATAACTCATCCCACTGCCGTTCGGTCACATCGGACACTGCCGTCGGATAAAAGGAAGAGACATTATTGACCAGCACATCTATGCCGCCCCAGGCCAGACTGGCTTCCCTGGCAACAGCCTCCAGCTCGGTCATGTTCAGCAAATCGGCCTGCATGATTTTTGCCGAAGCGGGTCGCAGTTGATTCAGCTCATCGCAAAGCTGCTGCGCCTCTGCCACCGAAGACCGGTAATGCAAAAAAACATTACAGCCTTCGCTATGCAGCAACCGCGCACAAGCCGCTCCTATGCGTTTGGCGGCGCCGGTAATCAATACATTTTTTGTATGGGCGCTCATTGGTTTTGTAGGGGCGACCGGCCGGTCGCCCCTACGGCCAGACTCTTACTCGCCACTTCGTACACATCTTTGGAAATCGCTTCGGTGGTCATAATCCGTTCCAGTTGCGCTTTGATCAGCGCTTGTCGGCCTTGGTCATATCTGCGCCAAGACGTTAACGCGCCGACCATCCGTGAGGCAATCTGCGGGTTCAGGGTGTTCAGCGCGATAATCTGGGCGGCGAGGAATCGATAACCTTGTCCGTTGGCCGCGTGGAAATGCAGCGGATTAGACTGGCTGAATGTGCCTATCAATGATCTGACGCGGTTTGGATTTTTTAGGTCAAACGCCGGGTGTTGCATTAACGCCTGCACTGTCGCAAAGGTGTCGGGCATATTGCTTGCGGCTTGCAGCGCAAACCATTTATCTATAACCAGTGCTTCCGCCTGCCATTGGCGGTAAAAACTGTCCAGGCACTGTTGTTTGGCGGGATGCGGGTTATTGACGATAACCGTTAACGCCGCCATTTGGTCGGTCATGTTTTTGGCGGTGTTAAATTGCTGTTGCGACAGTTGATGAATGTCCTTGTTTTCCAGCTTACTTAAATAACTTAAACAGGTGTTTTTGATGCGTCTGCGGCCTATTGCGCCGGAATCGAATTTCCCGGATTCATCCTTATGATTATTCCGATATAAAGCCTGGAACTGTGTTTGCAGTTGTTCAGCCAAAGTCAGCGTGGCAAACTCGCGGGCGGCATGGATGGCGTCTACATCGACAACCTGCATTTGTTCGGCCAGATAAGTTTCTGAGGGCAGGCTCAGTAATAAAGAGAAATACGACAAGTCGTCCCACGGTTGCTCCAGCACCTGCTTAAAGGCATTAACCATGATGGGATTGACATGCATGTCCCTGCCGTTTTGCACATCGGCAATAAGTCCTGCAATAATCTGTCCGGCAAGTTGCTGCCCTGCTTCCCAGCGATTAAAGGTGTCGCTGTCGTAGCTTAATAAAAACGCCAGTTCATCCAGGCTGCGCTCCATCACCAATTTAACCGGCGCTGAAAAGCCTCTTAGGATGGAAATGACCGGCTGTTCGGCTAAGCCTTCAAAGGTAAAGGCTTGTTCTTGTTGGGTGAGTTGTAGAATGACTTCATTGCGGGCTTGATCGCCTTGATCGCCGCCTTGTAGCTTGCAAGCCCCTACAGAGCCGTCTTTATTAAGCAACCCCACCGTTACAGGAATATGCAGCGGTTCTTTAACCGTTTGCCCTGGAGTAGGTGGACAGCTTTGGCTTAGGGTTAAAGTCAGTGTTTGTGCCGATTGATTATAGTGCTGCCGGACAGTTAATACCGGCGTTCCGGCTTGGGCGTACCAGCGGCGGAATTGAGTAAGATCGACTTCGTTGGCGGCTTCCATGGCGTTGACGAAATCATCGCAAGTCACCGCCTGTCCATCGTGACGCTCGAAGTATAAATCGCTGCCTTTGCGGAAGCCTTCCGCACCCAGCAGCGTGTGGATCATGCGCACCACTTCCGCGCCTTTCTCGTACACGGTCAGGGTGTAAAAATTGTTGATTTCTATATAGGCATCGGGGCGTATCGGATGCGCCAACGGCCCGGAATCTTCGGCAAACTGCCGGGTACGCAGCATGTTGACATCTTCGATGCGTTTAACGGCCTTGGAGGTGCGGTCGCCGGTAAACTCCTGGTCGCGGAATACCGTAAAGCCTTCTTTCAGGCTGAGCTGAAACCAGTCCCGGCAGGTGATACGGTTGCCGGTCCAGTTATGAAAGTATTCATGGCCGATGACGGCCTCGATAGATTCATAATCCGAGTCGGTTGCGGTATCGGGCCTCGCCAGCACAAATTTGGTATTGAAGATATTAAGCCCTTTGTTTTCCATTGCACCCATGTTGAAATGGCCCACCGCGACAATCATGTATAAATCCAGGTCGTATTCGCGGCCGTACACCTGTTCATCCCAAAGTATAGCGTTTTTCAGCGACTGCATGGCATGGCTGCATTTATCCATGTCGTGTTTTTCGACAAAGATTTGCAGGCTGATGTCGCGGCCGGTTTGCGTGGTGAAACGGTCTGCTATGCATTCGAGTTGCCCTGCAACCAACGCAAACAAATAGCACGGCTTGTTGAACGGGTCTTCCCAGGTCACCCAGTGGCGATTATCCGGCAACTCCCCTTGAGCGACTTTGTTGCCGTTGGATAATAAAACCGGATAACGGTCTTTGTCGCCGCTCAGCGTCGTGGTGAACAGGGTCATCACATCGGGGCGATCCAGAAAATAGGTGATTTTCCGAAAGCCTTCCGCCTCGCACTGGGTGCACAGCATGCCGTTGGATAGGTACAGTCCTTCCAGAGCGGTGTTGGCTTTCGGGTTGATCGTATTTTCGATGGTCAGCACAAAACGTTGCTGCTGCGGAACCTTGTTAATGATTAACGCATCCTGGGTTTGCAGGTATTGACCCTTGGTTAAATCATTGCCGTCATCCAGGTTAATACGGATCAGTTTGAGATTTTCACCCGATAAGGTCAGTGAGGTTTCATGAGACTGGCTTTCAGGGTTGCGGCTTAAGGTGAGCCGTGAACTAACCAGAGTATTTTCATCATCCAGTGTAAAATTTAAAGCAACGCTGTGAATCAGGTATTCAGGTACGGTGTAGTCTTTTAGATAAATGGTTTGTGGATTAGCGTCGCGCATTATTTATACCTGCTGTTGTGATCGGAAGGTCTGATGTTTTGGGTGGCGAACAACGTGATTAATAACCAGGCTGTTAAAAAACAAACGCCGCCGA
>CAZAUB010000136.1:0-6700 GCA_964488195.1 uncultured Methylobacter sp.
TAAGAGAATGGATTTAAAGCTGTGCAAGCTTGAATAATCTGTAAAAATTCTCAGTCGATGACTCTGCAATTTTATCGATCGTGGTTCCACGCAACTGTGCCAGTTGTTCTGCAACGTAGCGCACGTAGGTTGGATAGTTGGGTCTGCCTCGGAAGGGTACCGGCGCCAGGTAAGGCGAATCGGTTTCGATAAGGAAACGGTCGGCGGGCACTTTTTTGGCGACTTCTTTGATTTCCTTGGCGCTGTTAAAGGTGACTATGCCGGAAAAGGAGATATGAAAATTCAAATCCAAGGCTTTTTTGGCAAATTCCCAGTCTTCGGTAAAACAGTGGATAATCCCCCCTACTTCACCAGCACCCTCTTCTTCCAACATGCGCAGAGTATCGTCTTTGGCTTCACGAGTGTGGATAATCAACGGTTTTTTCAACGCTTTTGCGGCGTTAATATGGTTTCTGAAACGCTGGTGTTGCCAACCTAAATCGCCTTCGCTACGAAAATAATCCAGACCTGTTTCACCTATGCCTATGACTTTGTCGGGGCGGCCTAAAGCAATCAGTTCTTCGACACTGGGGTCTTGACCATCCCGGCTATTGGGATGTACACCCACGGTCACTGATATTTGCGGATAAGCGGACACCAAAGCCAGCATTGCCGGATAGGCTTCCAAATCTATCGCAATACATAACAGGTGTTCAATTTGGTTGTTTGCCGCTTCGCGCATGAAGCAGGCAAAATCATTTTGATAGGGCGCCAGATCGATACGATCCAGATGGCAATGGGAGTCTATTAACATGAAAGTTTTATAAAAGCAGGCGAAAGGCTAAGGGCTAAAGGCAAAAAACCTGGACTTCAACACAACCGCCCTTAGCCTTGTGCCTTTAGCCTTTAGCCTTATTTACATAGTATGCGTCGAACGGTCATTCTCTAAAGAGCCAGCCAGATAGGTTTCTATTTTGTTGCGTGACGCGCCGCCGTCCTGATCGCTAAATTGCACGCCGACGCCGCTGGCTCTATAGCCTTCCGAGCCAGGCGGCGTTATCCAGATTATTTTTCCGGCTATCGGTAGCCGCTCGGTTTCGTCCATTAAATTGAGCAGCATAAATACTTCCTGCCCCATTTCATATTCACGGTTGGTGGGAATAAACAGCCCGCCGTTGGTAACAAAGGGCATGTAGGCTGCGTACAACGCATTTTTATCTTTAATTGAAAGGGACAATATGCCTTGTCCTGGCGCTGCATCTGCCATGGTCATTTACTCCGGTTAAGTTCGTACCATTGTATTAAAATTTCTTCAAACAATAACTGCTTGTTTATTTGAGTATCCAGTCGTTGCCGACCTAACAATAATAGATCATACAATTTATAAAGTCCTTTTAATTCTAATCGTTCGGTCAGTTCTTGCAATTGTCCATTCAAGTCCGGGTTATATAAGTTTTCAACCTGGGCCTGGTAAAAACACTTAATCAAGTCGATAACCCAGGATGTAATCCAGAATATTAACGGCGATGCCGGTAGCTTGTGCCAATCTTCGGCGATAATGACCGGAGATTTAAGCTGTTTTGCTATTCCCGTCCATGCCCCGAAACATTCATTACGCAAGTTTAATGTTTGATCATTGGCATAATCCAGCGCCAGTAAAGGCGCACCTTGAGCTAATGACACATTGCAGTACAAATCCCCCCTTTGCAAAAGGGGGGCTAGAGGGGATTTGCTCTGCAATGTGTCTGCCAGCCAATCGACTACGGTTTCCCTGCCGGGTGTCGTTACCGCCAGTTTCTGGCAACGGCTGATAATAGTCGCCGGTAATTTGGCCGGTTTTTCGGTGATTAAGATGATGACGGTGCGCTCGGTCGGCTCTTCCAGGCATTTTAAGAATGCATTAGCTGCGGCATTGTTCATCTTGTCGGCCGGATTGACGATAACAACACGATAAGTCTCAAACTGGGGCTTTAAGGTTAACCGGGTAATCAGGCTGCGTATCTGCCCGATAGCTATGCCTTTGCCGGATTCCTCGGGCTGCACCTGAATAAAGTCGGGATGCGTGTCGGCATTAACCAACAAACAACTGCTGCAAAGACCGCAGGCCATGCCGTTGGCCTTAGGCGTTGCACAAAGCAGGGCAACGGCGAACTGATAGGCCAGCTGCTGCTTGCCCAGTCCTTTATTGCCGATAATGAGCAATGCTTGGGGAATACGTTTTTGCGCTATATAACTGCACAGATGCTCCCACAGATGCTGTTGCCAGGGTAATATCTGGTTCGGCAACGTCATTTTATGGTTCCATGTCTGGGGGAAGTCGAACAATTCAGGGCGCACAAACCCAGCAGTGTACGAATGACATCGGTGATGGCTCTTTGCACATCGGGTAACGGTTGGTTGGCTTTGATAAGTTTGATGCGCTCCGGGTACAGTTCGGCCTGCAATAGATAAGCCCGCCTGACGTTTTCAAAAAAACTGATTTTTTCCGACTCGAAACGATCAAAAGCGCCGCGTTCTCTGACCCGCGCTATGCCTATCTCAACCGGCGCATCCAACAACAGGGTTAAATCAGGTCTTAATGAACCTTGAACCAGGTTTTCCAGCCATTTTATGGTACTGATTTTCATGTTCCGGCCTCCGCCCTGATAGGCGTAGGTGGCATCGGTAAATCGATCGCAAAGCACCCAATTTCCGTGCGCCAAAGCCGGTTCAATAACATGTTTGATATGTTGGGCTCGTGCCGCAAACATCATCAATAACTCGGCCTGTTCTGAAATGGCCTCGCTTTTGTTGTCCAGCAATAATTGGCGTATTTTTTCGGCCAGCTTGGTGCCGCCGGGCTCGCGCGTAACAACAACAGCAATGTTATGTTGCTCTAAGTAGTTTTTTATAAAAGCCAAATTGGTGGTTTTGCCTACCCCTTCCCCGCCTTCCAGGGTAATAAACTTGCCTCGGGTCATTTCTTGTTCCTTTGAAAGCTGTCCACGGCCTTTGTGTGATCTTCTAAAGTCGCTGAAAATACATGCGTACCATCACCACGGGCAACAAAATAAAGACTCTCCCCCTTATCAGGATGCAGGACGGCATAAAGTGCATCTCGTCCCGGCATAGCAATCGGTGTTGGCGGCAAGCCGCTGATAACATAGGTATTGTACGGCGTGGCTGTAGTTAAATCTTTAGATTTAATATCGCCCTGATAACTTTCACCCATGCCGTAAATGACGGTAGGGTCAGTTTGCAGCAACATGTTTTGTTCGAGCCTGCGGATAAACACACCGGCTATTAGGGGTCTTTCAGCAGCTGCCCCGGTTTCCTTTTCTACAATCGAAGCAAGAATCAGGGCTTCATAAGGCGTTTTAAACGGCAGGTTTTCCGCTTTATTGAGCCATTCCTGCTGCAATACCCCCTGCATTTTGTCGTAGGCTCTTTTTAACAAAGATTGATCGGAGGTATGTTTTTCAAAAAAATAGGTGTCGGGGAAAAACATACCTTCGGGCGATTGGATGAACATTTGTAGAGGCGAATTCATGCATGGCTTCCCTGCCATGCACCCTTCTGGCCAGTGCAAATCTGCTCCCGGCAGATTTGTCATTCGTCTTTGGGCGGATAAATCCGCCCCTACGATTTTGGTCATCACGTTCTCAAAATCAGCACCGTTTAAAGTATGTTCAAGACTGGGGTTTTTCTCAATTTCATGCAGCATTTCCTTAAAGCTCCAGCCTTCCGGAAAAGTAATGGCGTGCTGTTTGGTTTTTCCCTGCACGAATAGCGCTAATATTTGGGGTGCGGTTAAGCCGGAAGTTAACTCGTACTCCCCTGTCTTAAGTTTTTTAAGCGCACTGCCCTGAAAGGCAATGACTTTAAACCAGAAGGGTTTAACTGCCAGTTTCTGGGCTACCAGCTTATCGATAATACGGTTAAGCGAGTCGCCTTTTTCAATTTCGATATAAATCGTTTGACCGACCAGTACAGGTTTGTTTAACGCGCTTTGGTAGTCCATCCACAGCCAGCCGCCTGCAAAACTGAAAACCAATAAGGCAAAACCGATGATTTTATTATTCATTGTTAAGCGCCTCGACAACCACGCCCTGCATTGCTCTATCTTCTGCATCCTGCCTCCATACAGTCAGCGCTAGCAAACCTGCCCAGCCAAGTTTGAATGCTCTGGGTCATCGGGCCGACTGAAAAGTGCGCAACTTCGATTTGCTTGATGGGCCAGATGCCGATAATCGAATTACAAACGAATACCTCATCAGCCGAAAGCAGCACATCTTTGGTAAATTCATGTTCAATGACTGAAAAACCATGATCGGCTGAAAGCGTCATGATAATGCGGCGCATAATACCGGCAACGCCAGATTGGGTCAGCGCTGCGGTATAAAGGCTGTTGTTTTTAATGTAAAACAGGTTAGTCATTGTTCCTTCAATAACATGGTCGTTGACGTCCAGCATAAGTCCTTCCTGAATAGCTGGGTCATTCCATTCGGATCTGGCCATGACCTGTTCAAGCCGGTTCAGGTGCTTAATACCCGCTAAAGTAGGATTTAAGCCTAAACGGGTCGTGCAGAAACGGGCGACTATGCCCTGCTCCGGGTGGTTTTCCGGGTAGTCAGGATAGGGATGAAGGCTTAATACTCGAGTAGCTTGTATGACATCGGGTTGACGATAACCTCGCCCACCCGAGCCGCGTGTGACTATGATTTTAAGCACGGCCCGAGTGGATATCCGTTGGCGGCAAAGCGGCCTAGCTTCAAGACTAAGTAACTCTGCGCCTGGAAATGGGATGTAAAGCCGTTGACAGCCTGAATTTAACCGTTCCAAATGGCGTTCAAGAAAAACAGCTTGTCCGTCTCTAACTTCAATGGTTTCGAATAATCCATCGCCGTATTGAAAACCGCGATCAGCTACTTCGATATATTCCTTGCTTTCACCATTGATGAGAATCATTTTTTTAGCCTGATAGGCCAATGGTGCACCCGAAGGCATAAAGGCAGAAAGCGCTGCCCACCCTACTACTCGTACCGTTTAAAAACTAACGAGCCGTTAGTACCGCCAAAACCGAAGGAATTGGACATGGCTACATCGATTTTCATATTTCTTGCAATATTCGGCACAAAATCAAGATCACATTCAGGATCTTGATTTTCCAGATTGATGGTCGGCGGAGCAATTTGATTTTTGATGCTTAATACGGTCAATACCGCTTCAATACCGCCTGCAGCACCTAATAAATGACCTATCATGGACTTTGTTGAGCTGACCGCAACTTTATAGGCATGGTCGCCCAATGCCGCTTTCATCGCCTGGGTTTCACCCACATCGCCAGCCGGAGTCGATGTGCCGTGCGCGTTGATGTAGTCGACAGCATCAGCATTCAAACCGGCATCACGCAAGGCATTTTTCATGCAACGCGCAGCGCCTTCGCCGCCGATTGAAGGCGTCGTCATGTGATAAGCATCACCGCTCATGCCATAGCCTACCAATTCAGCATAAATTTTTGCGCCACGTGCTTTGGCGTGTTCCAGTTCTTCAAGAACCACAACGCCCGCACCATCGCTTAACACAAAACCATCACGATCTTTATCCCAGGGACGACTGGCGGCTTGCGGATCATCATTGCGGCGGGACAAGGCTTTTGCCGAAGCAAAACCGCCCATTGCTGTCGGTGATGAGGTGCAGCGTTCAGCGCCGCCCGCAATCATTACATCGGCATCGCCATATTTAATTAATCGTGCTGCATCGCCAATGTTATGCGTTCCGGTGGAACAGGCGGTAACGATCGCAAAATTAGGCCCTTTTAATCCGTATTTGATTGAAAGGTTGCCTGAAATCATGTTGATAATATTGCCGGGGACAAAGAATGGCGAGATACGGCGCGGGCCGCTTTTATCATAGAGTGCATAACATTCTTCAATGCCGGTAATACCGCCAATACCCGATCCGATAGCAACGCCGATACGTTCGGCATTAGCCTCGGTTACTTCAATACCTGAATCTTCAATAGCCTGACAGCCCGCTGCAATACCATAATGGATGAAACCATCCATGCGTTTGGCGTCTTTTTCGGGAATATATTGGCTAATATCAAAATTTCTTATAACGCCGCCAAAGGTGGTGGCAAAAGAAGAAATATCGAAGGAATCAATTGGGCTTATGCCGCTTTTACCATTGATAATACCATCCCATGTTTCTGAGACCGTGTTTGCTAAAGGCGTTATTGCGCCTAATCCAGTTATTACAACTCGACGTTTGCTCAATGTGATTTACCGTAAGAAAAGTGAAGGCGGGAATAAAAGGTTAGGTAGGTCGATAGTGCAACGTAACACTACAAATCGAAGCACTAACTTGGGTTACGCTTACGCTCGGCACACCGTTTCGCTGCTCCTGCATCGCCTAGAGCGCCTACTTTTGGCGCTCTACCTCCTGCATAATCCACAGGGATGTGGTGAATGCAGATATTGCATAACGCCATGGATGGCGTGTAGTAGAGCAACGCAGGGAGCAGTTGCCGAGGAGCAAATACTGCCCATGCAAGTCGTCGGTTTGTGCTCCGTGCGTCGCTCTACCCCCATCCTTGGGGACATAACCCAACCTACAAAAATTAGTTTTTAAGAAGCGTTTTTTACTACGTAATCGATAGCTTGCTGAACAGTTGTTATTTTTTCAGCTTCATCGTCTGGAATTTCGCATTCGAATTCTTCTTCAAGAGCCATAACGAGTT
>CAZAUB010000137.1:0-1952 GCA_964488195.1 uncultured Methylobacter sp.
GGAGCAAAATATCTGTCCATGCAGCCGTACCCATCCTACGCGCTAGTTGCGGTTTAACGCGGCGGCGGCATCCTGCTCGTTACCGGCCAGATGCGCGTCGCGGGGTGGCAATACGTCTGCGACGACTTCCAGACGCTTCCAGGCCGGTGCCGGTGTTTCGCAATGATGTTTGGGAACGAATGCCGACTCTTCGACCAGAGTCATTTTGTGGATATAACGCGGACAGTTGGGGAACATTTCCCGCAATTTCACCCGCAACACCATTTCCGCTTCGGGCCAGTGGTTCAGCAACGGATCATCGTCCTGTATGAACGCGCTGCCGTTGAAGCGAAGACGGGCTTGGCGCTGAAAGTCGACGAACAACAGACTGACATGCGTGTTAACCAATACATTCCCGGCCGACAGGTACATGCCGCTGCCATCGTAGAGCGGAAAACCCAAGGTGTGCTCATCGATAACCTTGACCAAGCCGACGCTGCCGCCTTTGTAGGAACAATTAGGGCGTCCTTCCCGATCAACGGTGGCGAAGAAAAACATGTTCTGTTCTTCGATAAATGCCTTATCTTCCGGGCTGATTTGGTCGCTGACTATCGCTTCGACGAGACGGTCGGCCATGGGGCGCGTCTCGAAGCGGTCTTGCAGTTTACGGTTACCTTCATGAAAAAATTCACTCATCGCTGCTCCTGGGCATTATTGGTTGGTAAAGATGTGTCGGGAATGTGGCCTAAGCTGCTCTCGATAAGAACGATGGCGGCCTGCTTGGCCTGTTCTGCGGAGCCTGAATAACGCTTCATCTGTTCCGAGACTATTGCGCCTTCGATCAGCAGGCTTAATTGCAGCGCCAGACTTTCCGGGGATTTTGAACCGCACTGTCCAGCCAGATCGGCAATGTAGCTTCGAAAATGATCATAAAACTCGGCGGACACCTGATGCACCGGATTGCCTTCCAACGGAAATTCGGCTGCGGCATTGATAAAGGCGCAACCGCGAAATTCCGGGATAGCCATCCATTCGCCAATCACATCAAAAACCGCCAGTAACTTAGCCTTGGGCGTATCGGCCTTGCCGTTAACCTGATCGGCAAACCAGACTCGAAAGTCCTCATCCCGCTTACGCAGGAAGGCAATCACCAAATCGTCCTTGGAAGAAAAGTATTTGTAGAGACTCATTTTTGTGGTGTTTGCCGCTTTGACGATGGCATCGACGCCGGTCGCCCTGATGCCTTGACTATAAAACAGCTCTGATGCGGCTTGCAGGATTTTTTCTTGCAGATTTAATGACATGGGCGAGGGCAACAGAAAACGGGTTGATTATCACTATACTGGTCGGTATAGTGTAATGTCAATATACTGACCGGTAAGTATATTTTTATAATCAACAATAAGTGGGATAACACGATGGAAATATTATTAATTGGCGCTGTATTGATGTTTTTTGCCGTTTTGGCTTCGGCATGGCTTATGACCTTTGCAAGATGGTTTCCTGTTAAAGGCATTGATGGCGAATTCCTGACAGACTATAAAACCCTTATCAGGGCGCATATCGATTTTGCCTTAATGGCTCTGTTTTGCCTGGGGTTTTATGCGGTCAAAGTGCCGTTATCCGTTACGGCCTGCTGGCTGGTGGTAATCGGCGGCATCAGCAATCCTGGCGTCTTCGTTATTGCTGCTTTTGATCCTGCTTTTTGGGAAAAAACAATCTGGAAAGCTTACACAGCTATCAGCTTTATCATCACCACAATAGGCTTTGGCTGGGTTGGCATCAGTTTGCTGGATTACGCTGTATAACTGTGTCGCAGGCGGATTCGTCAATAGGCAATCCGCCAAATTCTTCCCAAATGCCTAGTTCGGTGATTTATCGATTAAATTTCTAATTCTGCTGCCAACAAATCCGGCTAAGCCAGTTATGCAGGGTACACATCGCGTACCTTTTTCCAAACACCATCCCAAGCT
>CAZAUB010000137.1:2052-3740 GCA_964488195.1 uncultured Methylobacter sp.
TGACTGGCATAGCTCACTTCTACAACGAAAGCCGCAATCATAAATTCGCTTGCTTTCGCCCTCGGGTATAATAAAACGCTGGAATAACAATAAAAAAGAGGAACACCATGCCGGTCGATATTTTACTGACGGTTGTTGCAACATCCGTCGTCCAGTCTATTTTTGGGGTAGGCGTCTTATTATTCGGCACGCCGTTGTTGCTTTTACTCGGTTATGGCTTTGTCGATGCGCTGGGAGTGTTGCTGCCGGTTTCTATTGCGATAAGCGCTTTACAAGTGCTAAGGCATTATGAAGATGTCGATACCGGGTTTTATAAAAATGTGCTGGTTTACAGTATTCCGTTGGTGGTGCTGTTTTTAGTGCTGGTTACTACGGTCAAAATCAACATCAGTTTGGTGATTGGCGGGTTGCTGATTTTTGTTGCGTTAAAAAATTTTTCAACGGCTATTGATAGGGCACTACAATCCGTCGTCAAATATGAAAGAATTTACCTGATGGCGATGGGGCTGGTTCATGGTGTCAGCAATTTAGGCGGCTCGATGTTGACCGTGATAATTTACAGCAAGCATTATCCCAAAAACAAAACGCGGGTGACGGCTGCGGCGAGTTATGCGACGGTTGCCTCGTGTCAGCTGGCAACGTTATTGTTGATCGGCAGTGAGTTTACGGTGTCATTTGCCGACAAAATAAGCTTTATTCAGGTTGCCGTGGTGATGTTTTTATTGACTGAAGAAATGCTTTATAACGGGATCGATAATGAAAAATACAGCAAGATTTTTGCAGGGTTTTTGTTTGCATCCGGCATCCTGTTAATAACGAAATCCTTATAAAATTTGGAGAGAGAAATGAAAGAGTTAGTCAAAAAGCTGTTGAATTATTTCCTGATCGGCATTCTTGCCGTCATCCCTATTGTCGTAATTTTGCAAATTATGATTTTTGTAAAAGACCGGGTTTCCGATTTGTTTCAACTGGTTTACGGCTATGCGGATAATTATCTGTATACGATCCTGGTTTTTGCGGTCAGTTTTTTTATTCTGGTCTATATCGGTCACAAATTAGCTCAAGAAGGCCGTTCCTGGGTGATCGCCGCGTTTGATCATGTTATCGACCGGATTCCATTAATGAATACGCTGTACCGGGTGCTTAAAAAAGTTGTCAATATGTTTTCATCCCATGACCGGACTATCGCTAAGGAAGTGGTTTATGTCGAGTATCCCAAAGATGACATGTGGATGACTGCGTATGTTACCAACCGGCACGAAGATAAATACGTGTTGTTTATTCCTACATCGCCGAATCCGACCTCCGGTTTTACGGTGATTGTCGATAAATCGAAGGTCATTAAATCCGCCATGAATATCGAAGAGGCCAGCAGTTTTGTGATCAGTGTCGGGGTTGATTACGGCAAGGTTTCGGAAATGAGTAAATTGCCCTGAATTTGATTTGTCGTGTTGTAAGCACCTAATATTTGAGGAAGCAGTGATGAAATTAATAATTAGACTGGCGATTATCCTGGTGTTGGTTTCACTCGCCGGCTGCGGTAAAGAGGACAAGCCGGATAAAGCGGCCGATACAAGGCTGCTCAATACGCAACTGGAAACGTTGGAGCAGGCCAAGCAAGTCGAGCAAGTGACTCAGAATGCGGCGGAGCAACAGCGTCAAAAAGTAGAGCAGGAAACTCAATAATC
>CAZAUB010000137.1:3840-5344 GCA_964488195.1 uncultured Methylobacter sp.
GGCTATAAAGAGGAGCCGGTGCAGGTGTTGTTGCAAGTAATTTAGGCCTATTCTGTTGACTTTTTGGCGCTTGTTTGTTATTTATGATTTGCTTTAAAAGAAAAAATAATAATAAATATAAACAATTACGTTAAGAGGGGGGATGGGCATGGCATCTGATAGTGGCACCAAAACGAGTAAGTTATCTAAATTAACTCAGATGGAAGCGATGGTAACTAAGCTTTCCGAACAGCTGGCAGCAAGTAAGAAAACTATCCTTATGCTGAAGCAAAAGTTAACTGAGCGCGATTTAAAAATACATGAATTAGAATCGAAACTGACTTACGCTCAACAATCATTGTTGGATAAAGCGATACATAACATTCACCAATGCAGGAACCAAATCATAATCGGCATTGACGAAAAAATCATCAATCCCGCTTTAGCGCAAATCCAGCAGCAGATTGAGGTCATTCAGGGCATCGTCCATGAAGCTAAAGATCTTATCAGCAAGAAAAAAATGCTGATTCACGAAAATATTAATGCGACTTCAGATTTGGTGCATCAATGCCCCGATCAAGCGATAAGGTATTTTGAAAAATCGGTCGTTGAACCTGCCAGGTCATTGGTCAATGAAGTTGTAGAATTGATCGACAGCAATGTAAAAAGCGGTCGGGATATCGTCGAGCATGAAATTATCTATCCAGGCAAAGTGTGGTACGACAAAATCGTTGTGGTTACACGGGCCTTGCCGACGCAGAGTAAGGTTATTTTTCAAGTGTGGGTGGAAGAACCGGTCATGCAGAAAATAGAGACTTTACCCGTTATTGGAAAGGAGCTGGGTGCCAATGCAGAGGTGTTGTTGAAGGGTTTGATAGGTCAGTTAAAATCGGGAGCGGAACAGGGAGTTGAAAATGCAGTCGATGCAATAAAAAAATCACCCTTTTGGGATGGGAAGCGCAAGACAGAAGTGACCCAATAGGCACACTCTGATGCGTGACAGGCAAAGCGAGGCGACCGGATTGGTCGCCTGCCTTCCACCAACGATTTAAATCAACGGCTATTCTTGCCGTGATTACTTAACCAAACTCAATAACACTCCCGCCGCCACTGCAGAACCAATCACCCCAGCAACATTAGGCCCCATGGCATGCATCAGCAGGAAGTTATGCGGGTTGCTCTCCAATCCCAGCTTGTTGACCACCCGAGCCGCCATCGGCACTGCGGAGACACCGGCGGCACCGATCAGCGGATTAATCGGGGTACTGCTGAATTTATTCATGATTTTCGCCATGATCACCCCAGCCGCTGTGCCGATACTGAAGGCAATCGCTCCCAGAGCCAAGATACCCAGTGTTTTGAATTGCAAAAAGGCTTCGGCGCTGAGCTTTGAGCCTACCGCTAAGCCTAAGAAAATAGTGACGATATTGATCAGTTCGTTTTGCGCAGTTTGGCTCAAGCGTTCAACCACGCCGCAGGCGTTCATCAGATTACCCAGTGCGAACATGCCGATTAAAGGCGCGGC
>CAZAUB010000137.1:5444-6679 GCA_964488195.1 uncultured Methylobacter sp.
TCGGCACCGCCGATAATGCCGATTGCGGCGGCATCTCTTAAGCTGAACTCCAGTCCCGGTATGGCGTTGAGCGCCAGCGCTCCCAGCAGTGAGGCGAAGATACCGAACTGCGCCGCAGCGCCCAGCAGCAAAGTTTTAGGGTTAGCCAGCATCGGGCCGAAATCGGTCATGGCGCCCACGCCCATAAATATCAGCAACGGAAACAGGCCGGTTTTAATGCCGAAATACAGGTAATACAAAATACCGCCTTCTTCGGCGATACCGGCAACCGGGATATTGCTGAGTATCGCGCCAAAGCCTATCGGCAGTAACAGTAAGGGTTCAAAGCCTTTTTTGATAGCCAGAAACAGCAGCAAAAAGCCGACCAGCATCATAAAGGCCTGACCGCCGGTAAAGTTGTAAATACCGGTGCTATGCCAGAGTGAAATGAGATTTTCCATGGGATGTCTCTTTATTAAATCATGTAGGGGCGACCGGTTGGTCGCCCTTGTTCAGCTTTACGAAGAACACAGGCGACCAGCCAGCCGGTCGCCCTTTATGCCCTGTGGGTACTACGGTTCTTCGTGATGTCCTTTATAAAGAAATCAACACATCGCCACCGGCAATGGCGCTGCCTTCTTTTATATTGACCGCGCTGACGATGCCGGCCGTTTTGGAACGTACTTCGGTTTCCATTTTCATCGCTTCCATGATCACCACGACATCCCCTTCGGCAACGATACTACCTACATCAACCAGAATTTTCAGAATATTACCAGCCATCGGTGACTCAACCACAGCGCCGCTGCTGGCTATCAGTGCGGCATGGGTTGCGCTGGCGGCAGGTTGAATCGTCAGAGCTGCGTTGTTGGCCCCGACGATGACGCTGAAGTTCCTGCCGTCGACATTGACAGTATAGGTTTCCGTCTGTGGTTGGGTGGTTGTATTGTCGGTATTGGCTGAGCTTGCCAAAGGCGCACTGGCGGCTTGCGTGTTTGGTGCAGCCTCAAAGGCGGCCGGGTTGCCCCGGTTAGCCAGGAACTTCCAGCCGACTTGCGCGAACAAGCCGTTAATCAACGCATCTTCTTCGATGTGATCGGAGAGAGTTACGCCTTCGACCTGGGCTTTTTCCCGAACTTCGGCAATCAGCTTGTTCATTTCCGGGGCGATCAGATCGGCCGGACGACAGGTAATCGCCTGTGCGCCATTCAGCACTTTGTCTTGCAGGGCTTTGTTGACCGGCGCAGGCGTTGCAC
>CAZAUB010000138.1:0-1528 GCA_964488195.1 uncultured Methylobacter sp.
CCTAACTGCGCCCTCAAATGCATCGGATGGTGGGTAATGTCTTGTGAATCCAGGGAAATTTCGCCTTCATCGGCTTTAATCAGGCCTACCATCATATAAAAGCTGGTGGTTTTTCCTGCACCGTTAGGCCCTAATAATCCGACGACTTCGCCGGTATCAACATGCAATGAAACGCCGTTAACCACGTTGCGTTTATTGTAGTTTTTAATCAGCTGTTTTGCGGCTAGTCTGGTCATGATTAATCAGGGATTCAAGGTTCAAGGTTCAAGGTTAAAAACTAAAGGCTTAAGGCGGAACATCGCTTGGTATCTTGTGCCTTTCGCCTCATCATTTGTCCTTCACAGTCGGCTTTTCTGACACTGACGGTTGTTCTTTAGCTTTGGACTCTTCTTTAACTTTCGGCTCTTCTTTAGTTTTGGATTCTTCTTTAGTTTTCGGCTCGTCTTTACCTTTCGGCTCTTCTTTATCTTTCGGTTGCAATACGACATGGACGCGTTTGCTGGTTGATTCTTTTTCTCCCGCTTTAACCAGCGAGGTTTTCAGATCGTATTCAATAAAGTCGCTGGAATAAGCTCCGCTGCCTTGCCAGACGGTGGCTTTATCAATCAAAATCAACAAATTCTTTTTAGGATAATATTCCCCTGTCAACGCTTCACCGGTTATATCCTGATCGCCCTCGTGAGGCGTTTGTTTAAATTTTGCAAGATTACCGGTAAACACCATTTTATCGGCTTCACCGTCTATAAAATAAACCACCAGCTTATCCGAGTTCACCTTGATACTGCCCTGAATTGAGATCACATTACCGGTATAAGTGCTGATGGCTTTTACATCGTCATAAGTCGCCGTATCCGAATCGATAATTATCGGCTGATCCCCGTCGCTTTCCAAGGCGTAAACACCCGCACTATAAAGCGCCAATAGCGCTAAATAACATAGCGCGCAGAAGCGAGGTTTTTTATTTTGTTTCATAGTTACCCTTTACATTAGAGAGCAATTCCAGATGGATCGGATCCGCAAAAGTCAGTTTCATACCGATCCCTGTAGTCCAGCTTGGCAAACTGATCAACTCTGCCCATGCATCCGTTTCTGCATAACTGATTTCCGGCTTTACCTTTAAATTGAAGGTATGGATTTTAAGCGCTCTGACACCTTCAGCCGCAGCCCTGTCGACATCCACCTTGCCAGTAAGCAACAAATCCTTGCCATCGGCAGACAAAATACCGGTTGCTGATTTAATTATCCACGGCGGCGTTTCCTCGTTATAAAAAAACATCACCGGATTAGCCAAATGCGTGATGCTGTCATCGCTGTAATGAATCATCTCATCGGCAATCAATTTTGTTTTTGGCCTGCCAAGTTCACTCATTTCCCATTTCGTATAGCCCTTGCTGAAATAATCAGGGCTGTGCGCCGGAACCGCTATACGACCAAGCTCATCCACACCGGTCAATTTAACCAGCCACCAACTCATTACCGCGATAATAAGCAGATACAGATAATTGTAGTTTCCATTTAGCCGGGTCAT
>CAZAUB010000138.1:1628-6635 GCA_964488195.1 uncultured Methylobacter sp.
GCATTCAACATTTCATCAAAACGACCTTGTGCCTGCATAATAAAATCACAGACCTCCCTGACCGCGCCCTGACCTCCAGGCAATGCCGTGCACCAATGGGCATGTTGTTTAACGGCAAAGTTGGCATCATTAACCGCAATCGCCAGACCCACTCTAATCATTATCGGCAAGTCTATGACATCATCACCGACATGCGCCGCCTGTTCCTGCGTTATGCCTATTTTCTCAATAATCTCATTAAACGCGGCGATTTTATTTTCATGGCCTTGATACACATGCTGGATACCCAGATTTTTCATACGCAGTGCGACCGAATTTGATTTACGCCCGGAAATAACCGCGACCTCAACACCGGTCTGCCGCAACATCTTGATACCGTGACCGTCCTGCGCATGAAATGATTTGTATTCGTTGCCGTCGTTATCAAAGAAAAGCTTGCCGTCCGTTAATACCCCGTCCACATCCAGAATCAATAACTTGAGCTTTTTAGCTTTTTCCACAATCGACTGCATGTTATCTCCTGTCATCACACGATCCCCGCACGAATCAGATCATGCATATTCAAAGCGCCAATCGCCCTGTGCTGCTGATCAACGACGATTAACGCATTAATCTTTTTCCGTTCCATAATTTGCATGGCTTCAGCCGCCAGAATATCTGCCGAAATAACCGCGCAATTCGGGGTCATGACCTCGGTAATAGCAGTCTTATGCACATCAAGATTCCTGCCCAGCATCCGCCGCAAATCGCCGTCGGTAAAAATGCCGGTGACACGATTGTCCGCATCGACTATCGCCGTCATGCCCAGCTTTTTCTCGGTCATCTCCAGCAAGGCATGACTAATAAGCGCAGACTCCGGAACGCTAGGCACTTTGTCATCGGCATGCATAATATCGCCGACCAACAATAACAGTCGTCTGCCTAAACTGCCGCCGGGATGAGACAGGGCAAAATCATCGCGGGTAAAGCCCCGCGCCTCAAGCAAGGAAACCGCCAACGCATCGCCCATCACCAAGGCCGCAGTGGTGCTGGAGGTAGGCGCAAGACCCAGCGGGCAAGCTTCCTGCTCAACAGCCACGTTGATATGGGTAGTCGCAAACTTGGCCAACGTTGAGGCCGGGTTGCCGGTCATCGCAATTAACGGCACACCCAGCCGTTTAATAATCGGCAGTATCGTTAAAACTTCCTCGGTTTCCCCGGAGTTTGATAAAGCCAGCACCACATCGTGCCGGGTAATCATACCCAAATCGCCATGACTGGCTTCCCCTGAATGCACAAAAAAAGCAGGCGTCCCGGTACTGGCCAAAGTCGCGGCAATTTTACCGGCGATATGCCCCGATTTGCCCATGCCGGTAACCACAACGCGACCTTTACAACTGAACATTAACTTGCAGGCAAGCACAAAATCATCATTAATCTGCTCGGCTAATGCGGCAATCGCCTGTGTTTCCACCTGAATAACTGCTAAGCCTAATTCGCGGAGCTTTTGATCGTGTAATTTCATTTATTTGTATAAAGTGTGTTCCAGCCGCTTAAATTCAGCGCTTCAAACATGTTTGCCATAGAAGGCTTATTAATTGGTGTTAATGATAAAGCATTTACAGCTTTATGGGGCAGTTGAATGTAAATTTCTGATCACAGTCGTTGTTGCTCTGCAAACCTGTCGGTTGCAGCAACCAGCGCATCGATCATTTCCTTGCCCTGAGCGACATGCCCGGCATTGGGTAAAGCAATATATCCGGCATTCGGCAATGCTTTATGCAGACTGTAACCGGCTTCCATCGGGCAGACAATATCATAGCGTCCGTGAATGATCACCGTTGGAATTTCAGCCAAGCCGCTACAGTTGTCCAGAATCCGGTTTTCATGAATAAAATAACGATGCTTGGCATAATGCAATTCCATGCGTACCTGTTTGATCATTTTCTCCGTTACATGCTCGCCTTTCGGGCTCGGCTGATAATCGTTGCCCAATGATACCTGTCCGCCCCAGGCCATCCATTCCTTGGCCGCCCGCCGTTGCGCCACCTCGTCTTCACCCCATAACACATCGCACAGCCCAGGAACCAGATTGTCCCTTCCCTGCTCCGGGATGCTTTCAACCAAGCGCTGCCATTGCTCGGGATAAATCTTGCTCACACCCTCTTTGGCAAACCAGTCCAAATCCTGCTGCCGCGCCAGAAACACCGCACGAATAATCAACCCCACGACTTTGTTTTTATGCTGCTGGGCATACAGCAAGGCCAGCGCCCCGCCCCACGAACCGCCAAACACCAGCCATTGAGTTATAACCAGCTGCTTACGGATACGCTCCATATCATCGATTAAATCCTGGGTGGTATTGTTTTCCAGCTCGCCAAAAGGCCGCGACAGGCCGCAGCCGCGCTGATCAAACAGGATAATGCGATACAGCTCGGGATTAAAAAAACGCCGGTGATCGGGTTTGCTGCCGGAACACGGCCCGCCGTGCAGAAAAATAACCGGAATGCCGTCAATATTGCCGCTTTGCTCCACATAAACCGCATGTTTGCTGCCGGTTTCGAGGAAAAATCTGTGGTAGGGGTTTATTTCAGGGTAAAGGGTTTTCATTGTTCATTCGAATTAAATGCTCTAATAAAACATCTTCTACATTACGACGGGAATCTATAACGGCTAAAATAAAAACCGTTTTCTCAATTATTCGATAGATAACTCTCCAGGGCGGAATAATTATTTCCCTGTACAAAGAAATGCCCTGACTAAACAGCTCAGGAACAATCCGTCCCCTATCCGGCAATAAAGCCAGATCTTCTGTTTTTATCTTAATCTTGTTAAATACTTCATATGCATTGGCGGGGCTGTTTTGCGTGATATATTCAATGATTTCGGCCAAATCGCTTTCCGCCGCCTTAGCCCATCTAACCTGATAATCAGCATTCACTTTAAATCCAGAAGTTTCTCTATATTTTGAAAAACCTGATTTTGTGCAACCGTCTTGCCTTGCCTTATATCGTCTTCTGCCAGAGAAAGGAGTTTAAGCAAACCGATGGTGTTTCTCATATTTTCGTAACTCTCCGGGTCTTGCAACACCGCTTTGGGCTCTCCATTCTGCGTAATAATAATGGGTCTATGCGTCTCATTAACCTGTTTTAAAATATCAGCAGACCTGGATTTTAAATAACTCACTGGTCGAATATCCTGCAAAATGCTCATAATCACACTCTCTGTCTTTTTATGGTACCAAATTAGGAGTCATAATAAGACTTTGCAACACAAAATGTAAAGCTAAAGGTGCTCATATTAATGCCGATACCAAGCGCCTCTTTTTTAAACACACAAAAAAAGGGAGGGGTTTGAAACCCTCCCTTTTTCGGATTTGTTTTTAAGCGCTTGGCTTAGAAACCGATACCGAGGTAGCCGCCGGCGGTCATGCCATCAATATTGACACCGTCAACGCTTCTACCGGTCAAGTTGTAACGGACATCGGCCCCCAAGTAGATGTCTTTCCACAGTTTATAATCGGCACCTGTGCCGAACATTATACCAGGGTTTATGTAGGTTGCACCGTTAGATGGCGGACTGATGACATGAACGGCCAAACCAACCGGAATAATCCAGGGTCTGAAGGCGCTGCCTTGCATGAATTTTATTTTTGGGGCAGCGGACACGGAAAGCTGAGTTGTAGTGACTCCCTTGCAGTTTGCAGTACCAGCTTGACCAGCAGCAACAGTATCCGCTGCGGCCAAATTAATAAGAGTACACGTTGGATTTGCTCCAACGGTTCCTGGAGTAGCACCTGGCGCAGCACCTTTAAAGTCCTTTGCACCAAAATTTTTGAAATCAAACATTAACTCAGCTAACACTTGGGTATTATCCATCGCACCCCAGACATTATCAGTCAAGCCAAAATCGAAGCCGGCTCCTACATACCAGCCATCTTTATTGGTTCTATCTCCTCCCAATGCGTTTCCAGCGAATTGATTACCTGTAAACAGATCATTTCTTTTAACGTCATTGCGTGCAAAACCACCGCGGAAGAAAATAGTATTATCGTGATGCGCTTTTTCTTTTGGAGCCGATTTAACCGAGGTCATCCACTGATCCAGTTCCTGGACTTTACCGGCCTCTGCGCTGGAACGAGGACGGTTTGCTTCCGCTCTCAAGCGGCTTAATTCAGCCTGCATGGACTGGAGTTGAGCTTCCAATGCGTCAACTTTACTGCTTACACCGGCTACTTCAGCGTGGTGCTGCGCCTTTGAGCCAGCAGCAGCTTGTGGAGAAACCAAAGCACCGGCCATTGTTAATGTCGCTGCCGCAATGCCCAGCGCTAGTTTAGTTTTATTGATCATTTATCCCCCTCATGAGGTTGTTATTTTACAAAAATTTGCTTTAATACAACAAAGCTTATCTTACGGTGGTAATAGTAGCAGCTAAACTAAATCCCTACAAGTTTTAACGCCATTTTTTTAATATTAATTAATCCTTATTTATCAATAAGTATAAAGATAATTCTAACCCTGAATATTTGTTTGTATGCAAAAAACAACAAATTATTCAACTTATACATCCAAACCACAGTTAAAATTCTGTGCACTGCCCATGATGAAATGTAACTACTCAGAGGGTGTTAAAGTTGCCACAGATTCACAGATTATAAATTGATTCCATTTTCGCACTTTTAATCACACATCCTATAGCTCTGATTTTGTTTGATTGAAAAATGTGTAATACTTTAAGAAACTATTTTTACTTTGAGTAACCGCTATGAGCACCATAACCTTTGATACGCTAAAATTCACACAGCGCTTGGAGCAAGCGGGATTTCCTCACGATCAAGCTGTTGCCATGGTGGAAGCCCAAAAGGAATCTTTATCTGAAATAATGGATATGCAGATGGCGACTAAAAGCGACATCAAAGACATTGCCAAAGATATTCAGGGGGTTCACTTAAAACTAACTGAGCATGACGGTCAATTTACCCTAATTAAGTGGATGCTTGGCATATTGATTGCCGGGGTACTGTCGATC
>CAZAUB010000139.1:0-6626 GCA_964488195.1 uncultured Methylobacter sp.
CTAAAAACTGACAACCGGAAACTAATCCTTACCCAAATAACTTGTTTTGGTTTCTTTATCTTTATAAGGCAATCGATTGCGGTTTTTAATCCAGATGCCCGCAACTGCCGCCAGCATCAACCCGCATGAAGCGAGAGTCACATAAATCAGACGTTTTAATTGGGACATTTCCTGTATTAACTGCTCATTTGAAACAACTACCTTGCCTTTCTTGGCAGGCTCTGAATAGGAGCGGAGAACTTTAAGGTCGTTTTTCAAATCTTCTATAGTGCCTATAGAACTGGACACGGAACCTACCCGGATACTCTCTTCCAACGCGTTTAATTTGCTTTCAATTGAACCGCTGACCAGGCCGACCAGCTGTCCTTTCAGGGCGCTAACTTCAGCAGACAACACGGGATTCATCTCAGCCGCATAGGTCTCGGTAGCGGTGGCATTTTTATAACGATTTATAAAGCTATCGGTTGGGAACAATAAAAAGCCCGCTATCAAAACAACAACCATCAGGGAACAGACTATAGTCAGCAACAATCTGTTAACTTTCATTAATGCATGATGCGACGGTATTCTTTGCAAAACAGCAGGGGCGTTACCGTGCAACGTCTCCACTACTGAATTTATCTTATCTATATCGCTCATTAATTACTTCCCCTCGAACCCAGGAACCTATGGCAACCAACCATCCTGACCGAACAATTATTATTTTTCATAACAAACCATGTCGGTAGTTGTGCTACCTGACCCGCGATTATACAAGTTTAATACTCAAATCCTGCATTTTATTTAACTACAAACCATGCAAGATTTGGCAGCATAGAACTCCCTCTATGCTGCCTACAAGCATTAACTTAAGCGCTTGGCAGCGGCTATTCTCATTCTCAGCGCATTTAACTTGATAAAGCCCTCGGCATCCTTTTGATTATACGCTCCGCCATCATCTTCAAACGTCGCAATACTTTCATCAAACAGGCTGTCGGTATCGGAAGCGCGCCCGACAACGATGACATTGCCCTTATAAAGCTTGAGCCTGACTTTGCCGTTAACGTTCGCCTGAGACGCATCAATCATAGCCTGCATCATTGTTCGCTCAGGGCTCCACCAGTAACCGTTATAGATTAAAGACGCATAACGCGGCATCAGTTCATCCTTTAAATGCGCCACTTCCCTGTCCAGCGTTAATGATTCAATCGCACGATGCGCTTTGAGCATCACCGTACCGGCCGGTGTTTCATAACAGCCGCGCGATTTCATGCCGACATAGCGATTTTCCACAATATCCAAGCGACCAATACCGTTGGCGCCGGCCACCTTGTTTAATTGCTCCAGAACTGTCGCAGGCGTGCAAGGCACATCATCAATGGCGACAATATCACCCTGACGGTAAGTCAGTTCAATGTAAGTCGCTTGATCGGGTGCCGATTCAGGCGAAACCGTCCAGCGCCACATGTCCTCTTCAGGTTCCGCCCAAGGATCTTCCAGAATCCGACCTTCATAAGAAATATGCAGTAAATTGGCATCCATTGAATAAGGCGAGGTTTTACCTTTTTTCATTTCCACCGGGATATTATGCTTTTCAGCATAAGCCAGCAAAGTCTGACGGGAGGTTAAATCCCATTCCCGCCAGGGTGCAATAACCTTTATATCGGGACGCAATGCGTAAGCGCCCAGCTCAAAACGCACTTGGTCGTTACCTTTGCCGGTTGCGCCGTGAGAAATGGCGTTCGCACCGGTTTCATTGGCGATTTCAATGAGTCGCTTGGCGATTAAAGGACGGGCAATCGAGGTGCCCAACAAATATTCGCCTTCGTAAACCGTATTGGCACGAAACATCGGAAAAACATAATCACGCGCAAAATCTTCGCGCAAATCTTCAATGTAAATATCCTTGATGCCCATCGCTTGTGCTTTGGCTCGCGCAGGCTCGACTTCTTCGCCCTGCCCCAAATCAGCCGTGAAGGTAACCACTTCACAATCATAAACATCCTGTAACCATTTGAGAATCACGGAGGTATCCAGACCTCCAGAATAAGCCAACACCACTTTATTGATTTCCGACATAACGCCTGTACCCTGAGTTAAAAATGCTGCGAATTATACCGGAAAATACACGTTTCGACAGCAACGTACGCGCTTTAAGTGAAGCCACCATAATTCTTCATAAAACCGGTTCACATGTGTGTGCGGATAAGCATTCTTGATACTTTGCTATCATCCGCAATCAAAAGTTTCTTAACAGAATTGTCTATAGTCATGATTGTTTTTTGTTTGGTTCAGTTTGTAGTAGATAATTTAGGGAACTTCTAATTGCAATTTGGAGCCAACATGGCACTGCCATTAAGTTAAGAAAAACCACGTCGTTCCGGCAGGGATTGCCGGAACCCAGAAGCCAGGGATGGCAAGTCCAAACACATCCATGTGTTCTCGGCAACTGCTCCTGCGTTGCTCTACCTCCTGCATCCATGCAGTCGTGGATACCGGCAATCCCTGCCGGTATGACGGCTTAACTTAATGGCAGTGAGCCAACATGGGGGGGAATGCCAAATTTTTCGCAAACATGGCATTTTGGAGTAAATGCCTGTCCCGCATTGCTATTTTCTAAAGGATTTCCTCCATATTTATGACTCTATGTGCGCACCTTCCCGCAACAGCACGGCGAAATCCTCTGCCGGCAATGGACGGCTTTTTAAATAACCTTGATATAAGTCACAGCCTCGCGCTTGCAAGAAGTCTAGTTGTTCGACCGTTTCTACACCTTCGGCAAGCACTTTGAAACCTAAGGTATGCCCCATCGCGACAATGGTTGCGGCAATTTCCATGTCGTCTTGATTATGAGGAATGTCATCAATAAAACTCTTGTCGATTTTCAGCACGTCCAATGGAAAACGCTTTAAATAAGCCAGAGATGAATAACCGGTGCCAAAGTCATCAATGGCCAAACGAACACCTTGGGTACGCAGATTATTGAGGAGTTCCACTGCCTGATCCTGATACTCCATCAATCCGCTTTCGGTTAATTCCAGCTCTAACCATTCTGCCGGATACCTAGTTTCTGCCAATACGGCAGTGACCAAGGCGCTGATGTCGGAGTGCCTGAATTGATGAGGTGAAACATTGACCGCCAACGTCAGTGGAGGCAAACCGGCATCCAGCCACTCCCGACCCTGACGACAGGTTTCGCGCAATACCCATTCACCAACCGCCTTAATCAATCCGGTTTCCTCTGCTAATGGAATAAAGCGTAGGGGCGGAATGAGCCCTTCTGTAGGATTTTGCCAGCGTACCAGTGCTTCAGCGCCGACGATACTGCCTGATGCAATATCAACCTGCGGTTGATAATAAACCCTCAATTCATTCTGCACTATTGCCCGACGCAGTCGGGCTTCCAACTCCATACGTTCGCGTGCACTGACAGTAAGATCATTGGAGAAATAGGCATAGCAACCGCGCCCTTGTGCTTTAGCCAGGTAAAGTGCAGTATCGGCCTGCTGTAGTAGTGTTTCAGGCGTGTAGCCGTGTTGTGGGTAGAGGCTGATTCCAATACTGACACCGATCCGTACTTCGCCATAAGGAGGAAGTTGCCAGGGTTCACTAAAGTCGGCAATGATCTCATCGGCCACCCTTGCCGCGTCTTCCGGGTGAGCAATGTCCTCCAGCATCACGGTAAATTCATCACCACCCAGACGAGCGACTGTATCTACCTCACGTAATCGTAAAGACAATCGTTCGGCTACTTGTTGCAGAAGCTGGTCACCTGCCAAATGGCCAAAACTATCGTTGACATGCTTGAAGCGATCCAGATCCAGCATCAGCAAAGCAAATTGCTTTCCCTCCCTCCACGACACATCAATGCCATGCTTAACCCTAGAAAACAACAGTCGCCGATTGGGAAGAGCGGTAAGCGGATCATTATGGGCGAGAAACTCAAGCTGCGCTTCGGAAGCCTTGAGCTGAGAAATGTCAGAAAATACAGCAACGTATTCGGACACTTCGCCATACTCATTCCTCGCAGTACTGATACTTAACAGTTCCGGATAAATGTCACCGTTTTTACGCCGGTTCCAAATCTCGCCTTTCCAGTGACCAAATTCGGCAAGATGTTCCCGCATAGTGCGATAAAAATCCGGATCATGCCGCCCCGAGGATAGTATGCGTGGATTTTGCCCTATAATTTCGGTCTCGCTGTAGCCGCTAATGATGGTAAATGCCTGATTCACCTTAATAATATTACGCTTAGCATCGGTAATCATCAGGCCTTCAGCACTTTGCTCGAACACTTTTGCGGAGAGCTTGAGTTGTTCTTCGGCATATTTTCTCCCGGTGATGTCTTCTATCGTGGCAACAACGAAACTCACCATGCCATCGAGTTTTCTCACACACTTGACATCCAGGCTGGTATGCACGATAGCGCCATCCTTGCGAATAAAGCGCTTTTCCTTCGTATAACCTTCAAATTCTCCTTGCATGGCGCGCTCAAATTGAACAATATCCGAAGCGAGATCATCCGGGTGGGTCATCTCTGCCCAATCCTTCTCGCCCAGTTCTTCACGGGTATAACCAAGAATATCGCACAGGTGATCATTGAATTGCAGCCAGCGTTTTGTTTCCGGCGAAGTAATTGCCATGCCGATGAACGGCAAGTCGAAAAAATGCCGGAGCAGACTGTCCGATTTACTCTTTTCAGCCAGCAAAGCCAGACTTTGCACACGCTTCTGCTCTCTCCAGAATAACAGCAGTGCCACGCTGAGTGTCACAATGGAAAAAAAAGCAACCCAACTAATCCAATAGATTAATGCCCTCAGCGGCGCCAGCACAGTATCGCGTTCAATCTCGGCAACAACATACCAATCCGTCCCGGCCACCGGCCGGTAAGCAGCCAGCACTGAGACGCCCCGATAATCCCTACCTTTCATTGTACCGGGCTTGGCCTCGTGAATGGCAGCTGCGGCCGGCAGATCCGGATCATTTAAAGATAATAAATGCGTCATGGCTGTGCCACTACGACGACCCAATTCGTTTAGGAAAATAACGGAATTACCCTGACGACGAACCAGCAATGTTTCGGCGCCGGGGCCGGCAGTCGGCCAGTCCTGAATCAAAGGATAAAGAAAATGCTGTGCCGTAGCTCGCAACACGACTGCTGCCACTACACGGCGGAGGCTTTGTGGCTCTGAAACAATCACCGGTACCACCCAGTCCAGATGGGCAGCGCCGAATCTATCGAGGTAAAGCTCGCCGCGTTGTACCGATTTACTGAGCATTGACTGATGCAGCTGCTCTTGCAGAGCTGGAGGTGTATCAACATGCTCACCAAACTTGAGCAACAACCAGCCATCAACATCAAGCAAGAGAATGCTATCGAAACCATAAGCAGTACGTAGTGTATTGAGGTTGTCCTGAATAGGCCGGGAGAGCTCAACATCGTGTTGCTGGCGCACAAATTGATCAACCTGGGTTGCGAAACCGGTAGAAGCAGCCAGCGACGCAGCATTGCTGTGCCGCTCGTCCAGCCAATTTTCAACTTGGGCAGACTTAAGGCGGGCAACGGTTTCCAGATTGGCATAAGTATCGAGCTCTATCTTCGGGCCATGTAGCATGATGCTCGTCAAACCTATCAAGGGCACAACCAACGCCAAAGCAATAAACAACAGTACCGTTCCGGGTATTCCAATCAGATGTTTTTTGCTGCCCTTGATCGGCGCTGCGGCCCATCTTGTTACTGCGTTAATCAGCGACATTTTTTAAATTAGGGGAAGATAGTGGCAGCAATCTTCTGGATTGCGTGAGACAGCGGCCTGGCATGGTAGTGGTGATTTCATTGGTATATATAACGTATCGTAAAGAAGAGTTATTGAATTTATCAACCCAACTATGAGCTTGTGTAAGTCTGTTATTTTCATTTCTAATGAATTTGTGTTTGTCTCAAGTATTGTGATTTTTTTATTACTAAATCCGCCGATCACAACTATTTTTGTGCCGTATCACGAGCACTTAAAACCTCAAACTCAAGCTTTATGGCTCGCTTCATCCATGCCTCGCATGATGATTTAAGTTTCTCGTTTTCCTGCTCTAGCGTATGAATATATTCGTTTGAGTGTTTTAAATTGGCGTTTATGGTTTTAAGCAGATTTTCAACCTCTCTCAGAGTTTTAAGGCTACTTTTCAGCTTTTCATGCAACAAACATTGGGCATTCAAACTTTCGTTTAATTCATTTTCAAGTTGTTCGATCTTTGTCATTTAAAATTCCTCTTAATCATCGCCATAATACTGTGGCTCCAGCTATGGCAATCACAAATGCGGTATGCACACAGCCATCTACATCACATTCCCCGGTCGCAACCAATTAAATATCGCTAGGATTGGCAAGCATCTTTTTTGTTTGCCCACGCTACCCGGCTTAATGCGTCACTGCCATTAAGTTAAGAAAAACCACGTCGTTCCGGCATGGATTGCCGGAACCCAGAAGCCAGGGATGGCAAGCCCAAACACATCCATGTGTTCTCGGCAACTGCTCCTGCGTTGCTCTCGGCAATTGCTCCCTGCATTGCTCTACCTCCTCCATCCGTGGAGTCGTACCTCCTGCATCCATGCAGTCGTGGATACCGGCACAAATCTGTCTGGAACAGAT